>JAZFSR010000268.1:0-4815 GCA_036446295.1 Candidatus Aminicenantaceae bacterium | reverse complement strand
AATCAGCGCTCATCTGACAGTGTGCCAGAATTGCCAGAAAGAGCTCACTCTTCTTCAGAAACTGGATAAATTTTCTAAAGAAAATTTCCCTGTTTCACAAGATGAGGACTTCTGGAAAACATTTTCTGGACGAATCAGAAGCCAATTTTCCCAAAATTACCTCAATATTCAAAAAAAGGAGGCCAACATGTTTAAAGATTCTTTATTTAGAACCGATAAAGGACGCGGCCGGAAAGCCTTCGCTCTTCCTTTCGCTATTCTGCTGCACGCTTCACTTGTTGCGGCTATGGTTGTCCTTCCACTGATAAATTCCAGCAATCTTCCCCAGATTGAAATTTACAGCGCTTTTCTCGCGCCACCACCTCCTCCCCCACCGCCACCTCCTCCCCCCGCAAAAAAGAGCAGGGCCAAACGCGCCCGAACACGCATTAAACCTGTCCAATCTCGAACCAATATCACTCCGGGGCAGCTCGTGGCTCCAGTCGTTATCCCTGACGAAATCGCCGAAGAAGAACTCATCGATATCGGCGTCGAAGGCGGAGTGGAAGGTGGAGTCGAAGGTGGAGTCATTGGTGGAGTTCTCGGCGGAGTTGTCGGAGGAGTCTTGGGTGGAGTAGTCGGTGAGATGGAGGCACCCGTAAGGATCACCGGAAAAACCAAGCCCCCTAAACTCATCTACAGTGTCAATCCTATCTACCCTGAACTCGCCCGGCAGGCAAGAATCGATGGGGTGGTTATCATCGATGCGACAACCGATATTTATGGGAGGGTTCAGCATGTCAACGTTTTAAAATCGATTCCTCTTCTCGATCAGGCCGCCATAGATGCCGTACGACAGTGGGTGTACGAACCCAGGGTCATTAACGGTCGTCCAAGAGGAGTTGTTTTCACTGTCACTGTCACGTTTACCTTAAAATAGGAAGAAGGAAGACCTCTCTTCTGCGGAAATATTAGAGTGCCCGGCCATCATTATTCGTTATCAAAAAAAGATTGAACATATTATGTTTTTTTTTGCTAGAATAAGCATGAACATTATCAACCCTGAATTATTCAGGAAAAAGGAGTTTTGAATGCCATTAATTGAAGTTCATATGCTTGAAGGACGGACGGATGAACAAAAAAATGCTCTCCTCACAGCCATCACGGACGCAGTCCACGAATCCATTGGTTCTCCACTCCCAACCATCCGGGTTTGGATTCAAGAAATGTCCAAGAAGGAGTATATGGTCGCTGGCAGACTTGCTGAAGAGTATAAATAACCTGAATGACTCTTCTGTCTAGTTTCTAGTCCTCCAAAATTCTCACTCGAGCGTTTTGAGCAAGAGTGAAATGCCCTTCTACTATAACAATTTCACCCTCTCTTAAACCTGAATCGGAATCACTGCTTTCAAGGACTTCGGCATAATACTCGTTTTCCCTTCCGGTTTCGATAAATCTTCTCTTCGCCCTATCCCCTTCAACAACAAAAACCATTTTCCTTCCGCTCCTGACAACTATCGCTTCCTGAGGGACTAGAAGTCTATCCTTTAAAATTTCGGCATCTATCTCTACTTCAGCATGCATTCCCGGTTTTAGAGCAACACCGGAATTTTCAATTGAAATAATGACTTTACATGTCTTACCTTCACTATTGACAATTGGACTGACCACTTTCACCTTGCCTTTAATCTGTTCATCCGGAAAAGCACTAAAAAATAAATCCACTTCCCGTCCTACCCTCATAATCCCGATTTCACTCTCCAACACTTGGGCATGAACAGTAATACGTTCTGTATTGACAAGCGTAAAAAGCTCAGCAGCCGCAGTCACCTGCTGATGTTCTAAAACTTTGATATCCGTGATAATTCCGGAAAATGGAGCCGTGATCCTGGTTTTTTCTAAATTTAACTTGGCCTTCTTGACGTTGATCTCCTGCTGTGTTAACCCTTTAGTAGCGGCCATGATATCGTCTTTTTTTTGACCGGATTCGATCATCACCTTCTCAAATTTCTTGAAAGCGCTTTCAAACTCTTCTTCGGTAACAAGGCCCTGCTGATATTGTTGATAAACTCTTTCGTATATCTTTTTTTCATCTTCAATTTTCTTAATAATTGAGGGATCCTCAAGGGGGTTTTTCTCGGCAAACTGGTTATCAAGCATGAGCTCCGATAGAATTTTCAACCTCGAAGCCTCAGCCCTCTCGACTTCCAGTTGGAATTCCCTGTTGTCCAACTCAACCAACAGCTCACCTTTCTGGACTGACCGGCCTTCCTTGACATGCAACACTCCAACTTTCCCGCTGACTCCGGTTTTTATGACAGCTATTCGATCGGTCACGGCCTCTCCCTGGGATCTCAGTCTGATGACAAGCTCTCCAAGCTTTATTGTTTTCACTTTTACTGGCAGTGGAGTTTCTGTCGCTTGGACGACCTCTTCCGAAACGCTTTCTGTTATCTCTTCCTCAGAAGAGAAAAGGCCCTGCTTCACAACCAAAAAATAGATCAGAAATCCTGCTAATACCACAACTAAAAAAAGAATAAGAACTTTCTTCGGAAAAATCATTTTACCGCTCCTCGATGGTCAAATTTATCTTAAAAATGTTTCAACCCTCTCTAATATAAACGACAAAATACTAAAAGTCGTTTATTTTATTTACTATTTTTTTTTACCGGTTAGCGAATGTCCGTCGTTTTGCTGCGTTGTATCCCATGTCCTACTGGAAAACATCCACTTCTGCGGCTTTTTGCAGGGCCCTTTCCAAAAATTCATTTCCCGTGGAAGCTTCAGCGTAAAACTCTAATGGTCTTCCTGCATAATAGTCACCGGGATCACTGCTCAAGGAAAATACGGCAATTTTTTTTTCGGGGCTCAAAGGCAGGATCCGGGCTTCTGATATCTGGCCTTTTTTAACGGCATCGACGAGAGCCGATATCACTAATTCGGGTTCTGGTGTTAGAAGAATAATGTCCACCCCCGCTCTTACGGCCAGTACGGCTGCCTGGTCCTGGGAATAAAGAGTTGTGATCCCCCCCATCCCCATGGAGTCCGAGACGATCAATCCCTTGAAGCCCATTTTTTTTCTTAAATAATCCGTCATTATTGGCCTTGAGAGCGTAGCAGGAAGATTGGGCGTTGGATCGATGGCGGGAATGGAGATATGGGCAGACATCACGGCTTGAACTCCGGCATCAATAGCCTTCCGGAAGGGATAGAGCTCTACATTTGTCAGGCGATCCATATCCGCCTGGACTGTGGCCAGAACATTGTGAGAATCCCGTTCGGTGTCACCGTGCCCGGGAAAATGCTTGGCTGTAGCGATGAGACCAAATTCCTGACAGCCTCTGATATAGGCTGCCGCCAAACGGCCCACATCTTCAGGATTTTCTCCAAATGAACGAGTGTTTATGATTGGATTGTCGGGATTGATATTGACATCCACAACAGGAAAATAGGCCATATGAATCCCTGCGGCTCCGATGGACATGATGGGAGGAAATAATGTCGCCCCGTCCATTTGATTGCCGAGACCTTTTTCAAGATTCGCGGCGATGAGGAGCGGAATATCAGATGATGCCTGCAGCGTGTTCATCATACGGGCCGTTTCATACACATCACCTCTGTAGATGGCCAATCCCCCAATCTTAAGCTCCTCAACCCAGTATCTGTACTTTATCCAGGTCTCTTGAGGTCCTGTTGATAAAATCTCCGTAAAAACCCAGACAGAGCATCTGGCCGATTTTTTCTTCTATAGACATTTTTGCAATAGTCTTTCTCACCCACCTGGCCTCGGCTGGGCCGTAATCAAAAGCAGAAAACGGAAAAACGACTGCTTTACTGCAGAAAAATAATAAAAAAAAGACGCAAGAACAGAATTTAAGAGAGCGGTTGTCCTTGAGCTTAAGATTGCGGTTTAGAAAGTCCATCCCCGTGCAACCTAATCTTCAAATTGAATCAGAGAAAAAATATCCACTTCAGGATGAGCTTTTTTGATATTGTCTATCCCCCCTAGAAAGCACAGTTCCACTACAGCCGCAAATCCCACTACATCTCCTTCTAATTTATTCACAAGATCTATGGCACTGATTGTTGAAGATCCCGTTGCAATCAGATCATCGATGATGATCACCTTTTGCCCTTTGCGGACACTGTCCTCGTGCATTTCAAAGTATTCCACGGCATACTCGTTGGGGGCTTTTACGGAAACTGTCTTTCTCGGCAGTTTTCCTTTTTTTCTGATCAAAACCGAGCCAAGACCTAACTTGTAGGAAACCGGAGCCGAAAAGAGAAATCCGCGGGATTCAATTCCAGCGATAACCTCAACCTCCTTGTCCTTCGCCCATTCGGCAATACGATCTATCACAAATCGAAAGCAGGCTGCATCTTCCACCAGTGGAGTGATATCCTTGAAACCAATTCCTGGTTTGGGAAAATCTTTGACCTCACAAATAATGTCTTTAATGCGGTTGAGCATGATAATTCCTCTCTTTTCTGAATTGACTCCATTAAAAAATAATTGAATTACTTAGTCAACAGCAAGTTTTGCATGGAAGGAGAAATCCAGTCTGATCCATCCCAGAACAACACATCCTCTTCACATTTTTTATAAAAATCTTCGAGTTCCAACTCAACTTTCCCCTCTTCATACAGGCCTTTGTAGTGTCTTTTAAAATCGGCGCCAGAGTCGACATATTTGAGCTTGAAATTTGAATCAAAGACAAAATAAAGAGGACAGATGGAGCCCCGACCACAGTTGACATGAACAAAGACTTCATTCTCCCCCGCTCTGGCTTCTAGCACGTTCAACCATCTAACTCCGTTTATCCGGCTGACTTCATT
>JAZFSR010000267.1:0-2506 GCA_036446295.1 Candidatus Aminicenantaceae bacterium | reverse complement strand
GGAATCTGGACACTGCTCCTCTCCTTTGGAAGCTATTTTACATTCCTGGGTAAATCCACCGGAGTAATGCCCCTTCCTTTTCGGCTATTTTTTAATCATGTTCCCGGATTTAAGGGGATCCGGGTTCCATCACGATATGGTATGGTTGTCATCTTCTGTATTGCCGTCTTGGCGGCCTTTGGTCTAAAATATTTTATTGAAAAATGGGAGAGAAAAAATGTAAAGGTGATGGCAGCTATTGGCTTGCTTCTCTTTTTAAATCTCGAATATCTCTCCATCCCCCAGCAATTGAAACTAGTTCCTGTCAAGGAGGATATCCCCCCGGCATATGTTTGGATGGAAGACAAACCAAGCGATGTTGTCATCGCAAGTCTGCCGTTCTTTAACGAAACACCTATGGAAGCCAATTATCTCTATTTTTCCCTCTATCATAAAAAAAGGATAATTAATGGCTACAGCGGTTTTGTTCCGCCCGTCACCCACTACATGCAGAGGATGTTCAAAGGTTTTCCTTCATGGCCTTGTGTGGATATTTTGAAATCTCTAGGCGTCGATTATGTCATCTACCATCCCACACTTTGGGAAGAAAAAATGGCATCAGCCCGAGTGGAGAGAATCGAGAAAGACTTTAGCGATGACCTTGAACTCGTTAAAACTTTTAGATATGAATTTAAAAAGCCTAATGCCCTATCGGATTTTTTTGGTGAAGATCTCATTTATCAAGTGATTAGCCATGAGGAAAAAGAAGCCATACTCAATCCCACTCTTTTTTCCAAGCTCAAGCCAACGGAATGGACAGCCACAGCCAGCAGAGGAACCGAGACAATTTCGTTTCTTAAAGATAAAGATCTCAGGACAAGATGGAACACAGGAGGACCAAAACAGACCGGAGATTTCCTCCTTATCGAATTCGAAAGACCTGTTAGCGCCGCGTGGATTTCGCTGCACTTAGGAAGTTTTTTTAACGATTATGCCTTGAATTTGCACGCGGAGATCTCATCAGATGGAACAGAGTGGGAAAACATTCCACGTCCTTACTCGGCGGGAGAATTTACTAAAGATTGGATCAACAATCCATTAGAACCTATTCAGAATATCTACGTTGAAGGAGACAAAATTAAATATCTTAAAATCATCCACATCGGGGACGATAAGGGGTCCCTCTGGTCAGTAGCAGAAATGGAAATTTCCGTTATTTATTAAACCAATCGAAATAATGAAAAAAGTTATTGTTTTTGTAATTATAGGTTTTATCTGTTTTTGCGTATCCCCAAAACACTTATCTGCTAAAAAAGACAAGCTCAAGCATTTTGGAGTCTCCATGTTGTTTGGAGCGGCCGGGGAAAGCTGTCTGCATTATTCGACAAAGATGGATGGAAGTAAAAGAGTCATTTTTGGAACTGCGCTGGGAACGCTTCCTGGACTTCTTAAGGAACTGATTGACAGTACAGAAGAAGGCAATCGCTTCAGCGGCGGTGATCTAGCCGCAGACATCCTGGGATCTTTCTCCGGGGCGCTGCTGAGCAATATAGTCAATAATAAAATTCAGGTTAAAATAAATTTGAGCAAGAAGAGAAAAGTTTGGATTGTTTCAGTAAACTATTCCTTTTAATTAGAAAGGGGTCACGTCTTGACAGGAGGGAACTAGAAATATATATTTTACAAAAGTCATGTTATCAATCCTCATAGCCGATGACCATGCCGTTGTGCGCGAGGGACTCAAACAGATTCTCACCGAATTGGAAGATTCCGTAGCCCTCACAGAAGCAAGTCATGGGCAGGAAGTGCTGGAAAAAATACACCAAAGTCGATTCGATATTATCCTCCTCGATATTTCCATGCCCGGTATGAACGGCCTTGAGATACTTAAACAGATAAAGAACGAAAAGCCGGAGATATCCGTCCTGATCTTGAGCATGTATCCAGAAGAGCAGTATGCTGTCCGCGCATTAAAAGCAGGAGCATCCGGATATCTAACAAAAGAAAGCGCACCACAGGAACTTATTCAAGCCATACAAAGAATTGCCTCCGGCAGGAAATATATCACTCCTTCTCTGGCAGAAAAATTAGCCTACAATTTTGACAAAGATTATGAAAAGCCACTCCATGAAATCCTGTCAGATAGAGAATTCCAGGTCATGCGGTTACTGGCAGTGGGGAAAACGGTCAAAGAAATCGGGGAAGAATTGTTCTTGAGCATTAAAACAGTGAGCACCTACCGCTCTCGAATTCTCGAAAAAATGGAGTTCAAAAACAATGCCGAACTTATTCATTATTCTATAAAGAAACAGCTCATCGATTAGCCTGAATTATTCATCTGTAGCAACCTCGGCTCGTGAATTATCCAGGTTACTCCTTCCAATTCTCCCCTCTTGTCAGTCGTACTCCTACAATACTTTCAGACAATTTCTTACAAAAAAATCAGAAAAATACTGATATTCAAGTCCAAATTATTTTATTATATTCTAAGTGCTTAGAAAGCATCGATAAGAAATATCACAATAAG
>JAZFSR010000266.1:0-5613 GCA_036446295.1 Candidatus Aminicenantaceae bacterium | reverse complement strand
GACACAGATGTGACCCAATAAAGCCTGCGGCTCCGGTGACAAAACAATTCATGGTTTCTCGTATCGGCTTATCAAATCTTTCATCTTTTTGAGAACATTCTGTGGATCCTTTTGTTTAAAAATGCCCGATCCTGAAACGAATAAGCTCACTCCGTCCTGGATTAGAGGTTCCATGTTTTCAAGAGTGACTCCTCCGTCAATTTCGATCGGGATGTCTAAATTTTGCATTTCCAGGTATTTTTTCAAATGTCGTATTTTTTCATGGCTGTGTTCGATAAAACTCTGGCCTCCGAATCCGGGGTTCACCGACATGATAAGGATATAATCGACTTCTTGGATGATGTCGTTCATGATCTGAAGTGGAGTGGCCGGATTAAGAGCAATCCCGGCCTTTTTACCCAAATCTTTGATGTGAGTGATATCTTTATGGAGGTGGGTTGAGGTTTCAGGATGAATAGACAGCCAATCTGCGCCAGCTTCTGAAAACAAAGGAATGGCTTCATGTGGATTGTCGACCATCAGATGAACATCGAGAGGGAGGGATGTTTTCCTTTTTAACGCAGAGACGAGTTGAGGCCCAAAAGTCAGATTGGGGACAAAATGTCCGTCCATGATGTCGACATGAATCAGATCGGCTCCTGCCTCAGTAATCATGTTAACGGAATTTTCGATATTCAAGAAATCGGCAGCAAGAATTGAGGGGGCGATTCGTATTTTCACTTGCTTACCTCCAAGGTGATAAGAGTTCTTTTTTTGATTGGATAACCTTGTTGTGGCATCTGAAGGGTGATGATTCCCTCATCAAGATAATCATCATATTTTGCACGGCGTGTATCACCTACACGAAATTCAAGATTCTCCAGCCATTCAATAACCGGTTCAGCCGGCCACCCTAAAAGATCGGGCATGATGTAAATATCTTCATTTTTTCCTTGGCTGACTAAAAAGCTGACTCTGGATTCTCTGCCGACATTCGAACCGGCAAGGGGATACTGGGCCACAATCCGCCCTGCGGCATGCTTTGGGGTAAAAATATGGGATATTTTCCCCTTCCTCAGACCGGCTTCTTTTAATAGGGGATTGACGGATTGTTCCATTTTGTTTACGAGCTGGGGAACGGCCACTTTTTCTTTTCCCGAACTCAGAACAACCTTAACTACCCCATTCAGCTTGAGTTTTGAATCTTTAGGGGGATATTGAGAAATGATTCTTCCCTTCTCGATACTGGGATGCAGCTGGTATTCGCTCTGGACAACGGTCAGTTTTTTTTCCTCTAGCTCAGACTTGACATCATCAAATGTCTTGCCAATAAGATTTGGGATATTGACTACCTCCCCCGCGAGGGTAATGCGAAAAGAGGCCACGGCACTCAAGAGGAAAAGATCAAGAATGAGAAGTGTGAAAAATACAGGTTTATATACTTTTTTTATAGGCATAACGAGAATTCGCACCAATATCTTCACTAGTATCTATACCACATATCATAAACCAAGTAAACCTTAAAAAAGTTACCCTCTCGAGGAAAAACGACTGTTTCTTTATATTACAAATCCATTTTAGAGTTGGATGGAACCCTCACGGGAGGTATGTCTCCATTCCTCGCTGAAGCTCCGGGCGGAGATACACTTCTCGATCTACTCGTTCATGGAGAACTTGTTCTTGAAACTAGGGAAATGGAATTGCTTTACGTCGGAAAATGTTTGCTGAGGCCGTCTTTTTTAATTATAATGGTTTTTTTGTAAGAAAGAGGAGGATAGAGTATGAGTGAATTCTCAGATTTTCGAAGCGACACGGTCACGCATCCTACTGCAGAGATGAGAAAGGCCATGGCTGAAGCCGAGGTTGGGGATGATGTCTTGGGTGATGATCCCACCGTACAAATTCTCGAGGAACTGGCGGCTGAAATATCGGGAAAGGAAGCAGGCTTGTACTGTCCCACCGGCACCATGGCCAATGCCATTGCCGTAAAGGCCTGGACACATGAACTGCAAGAAGTCATCGTTGAGGCCCGTTCACATATTTACAATATGGAATCAACGCATATGACGTTTATTTCAAGGGTCACTCCTCGCCCTATCACCTCAGATAGAGGGGCTATGGCTCCGGAGGTTGTAGAGCAGAATATAAAGAAACCCTCTGTCCATATTCCGCAAACATCTCTTATCTGTGTGGAGAATTCACATAACAACTGGAGTGGAGCTGTTGTACCAATGGACAATCTGAAATCTCTCCGTGAGATTGCGGATAGACATGATCTCAAAATCCACTTCGATGGAGCACGTATTTTTAATGCTTGTTTTGCCTCTGGTGTTTCCATAAAAGAGTACGCGGCTATTGGTGATTCGATCATGTTCTGCCTATCCAAGGGACTTTCTGCTCCAGTAGGATCAATTCTCCTCGGACCAAAGGATTTTATTAATTACGGCCGCAGATTAAGGAAAGCACTGGGAGGAGGAATGCGTCAAGTGGGTGTTCTTGCTGCTCCCGGGATAGTGGCTCTAAAGAAAATGATAAACAGACTGCCTGAAGACAATGCACGAGCCAAGAGATTGGCTGAAAAAATTGCCGGCTTTCCAGGAATAACACTCGATCCCGGTCTCGTCGATACAAACATCATAATTTTTGGATTCGACCATCCAAAATATACCATTCCGGAAGTTTTGTCCGAACTCAGAAAGGAAAAGGTTTTAGCTCTGGCGACGACTGGTGGAATTAGGTTGGTTACCCATAAAGATGTGGACGATACAGACTTGGAAAGAGCCGTTAAGGCCTTTCAGAAGTTATTGGCCTGAATCTTGGTCTCCGAATAAAGAAAGTGCAGCCAGCTCTGCAATATCCCATATTTTAAGCTCGTTTTCTCTGTTGGTGTTTTTGATAGCATCATCGAACATGGACACACAGAAAGGGCAGGCCGTGGCAATCCATTCTGGATTTGTTTTGAGAGCATCTTCCAACCGCCTGATATTGATACGTTTTCCGATTTTTTCATCCATCCACATCCAGCCTCCTCCTGCTCCGCAGCATAGGGAATCCTTTTTTGTTCTCTGCATTTCCTGGAGTTGGAGTGAAGGGATAGAACGGAGTACATCTCGTGGAGACTCGTAAATACCGCTATATCGGCCGAGGTAACAGGGATCATGATAGGTCAGTTTTTTATTTAATGGCAAATTGAGAGTGAGCGCTCCCTTTCGGATCTGATCTTCGAGAAAAGTTGTATGATGTGTAACTTCGGCCTGGAAACCAAGTTGCGGATATTCATTTTTAAGCGTATTGAAACAGTGGGGACATGTCGTGATTATCTCTTTAACCCCATGTCGTCGAAATGTTTCAATGTTCGTTTGGGCAAGGATCTGATAAAGGTACTCATTGCCGACACGTCTTGCCGGATCTCCACAGCATCCCTCTTCCATCCCTAAGATTGCAAATTTTATTCCGAGATGTTTCATGATTTTAGCCATGGCTATTGACACTTTTTTGTTGCGGTCATCATACGATCGGATACACCCCACAAAGAACAATAAATCCAGATCTTTGCCTTGATATTCAGCCATGATAGGAATATCCAGTTCTTGAATCCAATCGGCTCGCGTGTCATGTCCCAAACCCCAGGGATTGGAATTTCTCTCCAGGCCCTTGAAGGCGGCCACCAATTCCTCGGGAAACTGACTCGCCATGAGCACCTGGTAGCGCCTCATATCAATGATTTTGTCGATGTGTTCGACATAGACAGGACAGTGATCCATACAGGAGCGGCATGTCGTGCAAGCCCAGAGGGAGTCTTTCTCTATGACTCCTCCATCCATCAGCTCGACCTGACTTTCTCCAGGTTTTCCATCTGCCCTCGACTGAAGGACCTGGGGTGCTCTTGTGTGCATATGATTCTTAAGATCTTGAATAAATTTTTTTGGAGAAAGGGGTTTTTCTGTCAGGAAAGCCGGGCAGTGATCTTGACACCGGCCGCATCGTGTGCATGCATCCAGATCCATCAGCTGTTTCCATGTGAATTCTTCGATCTTGGCTACACCAAAAGTTTCGCGGTTCTCATCTTCCAGGTCGATAAACGACAGCTCTCCTTTGATCTTAAAACTGCGGAAAAACATATTCATTGGCGAACTGATAATGTGAAACATTTTCGAAAAGGGAATATATGCAATAGTTCCGAGGACGAGAAAAAAATGAATCCGAAAAACAATTTTAGCTAATAAACTTTGTGTTTGAATGTGGATGCCGGACAGTTGGATAAGATGAGAAAAAACATGTCCGATGGGGGCCCAAACCGAAACCTCCCGACCTATTATATTCAGCTTGAGGCTTTCCAACAGCATCCCTGTCAGGAGGATAGCCAGTATGAGAAGGAGAACAACCAGGTCTTCAGGCCGGTTGTCCAATCTCGAGGGGCGAGTAACAAATCTTCTAAAAAGAAAGAGCACTATGGATATTATGGCCAGGAGGCCAACAAGGTCTAAAAGTACAGACAATATTTGAGCCGGGATACCCGGTAAGGAAAACATGACCTGTGTAAAAATTATTACGGCTAAGGGGAGGAGGAAGCCTACAAAGATAAAAAGATGAAGATATCCCGGGTACCTCTCCTGCAATATCCTCTTGTGGAATATGCCATCAGCAAAAAGGGATTTGAGTCTGTCTTTGGTCAGACCGGATCGGTCTTCGGGAGTACCTACGAACCACAATCGAGTGCGCCGCCGTATGCCCCAGATAAAAATTCCAAGGCTAAGGAAAATAATAAATATATCGATCGTCTTAATCATTTTTTTCCTGGAACCAGGAGAACATCATGGCAGTTTAAACACTTTTGATTTTTTGGAAGCCCCTCAAATTCTCGAAAATGACAGTCTTGACATTCTACGATTGTGGGTCTATTTGTCCCGTCAGTCATATACTCATGCCCTGTCGAGCGATGACAAGCCACGCAGTTTTGTCCTTCATGGACATGTTGGCGGTGGTTGAATTTGATGATGGTCTTTTTGAAAGTATAGCCGTAATCAAGAACATCTTCGTGACAGTATAGACACCGTTCTGAAGTCAGATCGTCGTCTGCAATGTATTCCGGCGGCACAGTGATATGGCTGCTGGAATGACAAGCAAAACAACTTGTTTCTTTGGAGGGATGCCCTTTTGAGTCTTTCCAAAGTTGAAAAATATTTGGGTGACATTGTTTGCATGCCAGCTCATGTCTTGTTGAATATCTGGCGAGAGAAAGGACAATAAAGCCTCCCATGAAAAAGATGATCATGATGAAAAAACTCACGATTATCCAAAAAGGACGCTTAAATTTTGTTTTTGGCATTTAATGTCTTTCGTTTTTTTCTATTTGTTAAAATACAGCATATAAATTTCGGGGGAGGTTCTTCCTGGAGGAAATCCTACGAGCAATAACCGGTCGCCTGAGTAGCTCAAAATCTTGGGGCACCAGAACGAAGGGATTCTTGGAAAGTCCATCGGGGCTATGCCTTGGGCATACCCTTCTGTATTTTCGTCAAAAGCTATGGTGTCAAGCCCGGTTTGTGTATCGAATATTTTGCCTGTATAACCTTGGAGATAGGCAATCAAACGTCCGTTTCCAGACATATCAAAAAATTCAATTCGAGAACC
>JAZFSR010000265.1:0-2662 GCA_036446295.1 Candidatus Aminicenantaceae bacterium | reverse complement strand
CTTTACCCGATGAAAACACGATGTACAATGCCCTGCTGGACAAAGACAGCCGTTTTGAGGGGATCTTTTTTGTGGCCGTAAAAACGACAGGAATCTTCTGCCGGCCTACGTGTACGGCAAGGAAGCCTTTGAAAAAAAATATTGAGTTTTTCACTTCGGTGCGTGAAGCTCTTCTTCATGGATACCGTCCGTGCAAAACATGTCATCCCCTAGGTCAAAAAGGAGAATTCCCCTCCTGGCTCAAGCCTCTTATGGAAAGCATTAATGACAATCCTGACATCAGATTGAAGGATTGGGAAATAAAGGAAAAAGGTGTGGATCCTCACAGGGTACGCCGCTGGTTTAAAAAGAATCATGGGATGACTTTTCAAGCCTATCTGAGAACTCTCAGGATCACGCAGGCTTTTGGCAGAATAAAATATGGAGAAAAAGTCATTGCCGCGGCCTTTGATTCGGGGTATGAATCTTTGAGCGGTTTTGCGGACACGTTTAAGAAAACGACTGGATTTTCACCGGGTAAAAGCCCCCATAATCAGATCATCCGGATCACGAGGATATTGACGCCTTTGGGTCCCATGCTGGCAGGAGCTTCGGACAAGGGTCTCTGTCTTTTGGAATTTGTGGATAGACGGATGCTGGAAACCCAACTCAAAAGACTTGAACGTTTGATGAATGCTGAATTTTTACCGGGAACGGACAATGTTTTTAAAGAGCTGAACTCTCAGATAAGTGAATATTTTAAAGGACAGAGGAAAAAGTTCACACTTCCCCTTGATATTCGAGGCACCAAGTTTCAGGAAAAAGCCTGGTCTGCACTATTAGACATTCCTTTTGGTGAAACGCGATCCTATGCGGATCAGGCCAAAGCTGTCGGCAATCCTGCGGCCGTTCGAGCCGTCGCCAAAGCGAACGGAGATAACAGAATCTCTATAATCATTCCCTGCCATAGAGTTATAGGATCAGATGGCAAACTCACCGGATATGGCGGTGGTCTCTGGCGAAAACAGTATCTATTAGACCTTGAATCCTACAAATAATTAAAGGGACATCATACTTAATTAATTAAAGGGACCTCAAACTTAATTCGACTGAATTAAGAATGATGTCCCTTTAATTATTTAATGGATAAAAGAGGTGGTGGATGGAATTGGCGTAGTACTGGAGGATTTTGATTTCCTCTGGGACTGCGTGGTAGAGGTCGTCCTCTATTTCGACAATGTGACGCAGGGTCAGCATGCGCAGCCCGACTTGAATAGCATATGTCCAGTCCCTGCGGGGAATATAGATGTGGGCTTTGTTTTTCTCCAGCCCATGAATCAATTCCTGCGCTCGAGCCACAATCTCAAAGTCGGAAAAATGTTTTTTTGGATTTTCTGCAAAAACAGTGGAGATGAGCGAAACAGGAGCCACAGGAATAACTCTTCCAACAGCCGCCATCAGATGTTGAGCAAGCCTTTTAACATCTTCAAACCGCTCGGCTTTATTAAGATTTCGGAAGTTGATCTGATGTTTTATTGTATATTCTTTCATAGAGATGGGGGGGCCGAAATTAACGATGGCATAGCCGAACCGGTGCCATCCGCCTCGAATCCTCAGCGCAAAACTATGGGTGATGTACTGCAGTAGTGTGGAAATTATTTGCATTCGAGATTTTTGTTTGGCCTCGGGATCGCTTTCCCGAAGCAGCGTTCGGTCTTCGAGTACTCTGTCGTAATTAACTCCAACAGGTATAAAAACAATATTGCGGTCCGTCTCCGGATTGAACTCTCGCAGCATGTAATCCAGAATTCCCAGTCTAGGCTCTGCCAGATTGCCGTCTCTGGACAGCCCGCCTTCGAGATAAACAACTTGAACGACTCCTCCTTTGGTTGCGAGCTGGACATATCGAGCCAGCACGATTCTGTATAAAGGATTTTTAGAACCCCGTCGCACGAAAAAGGCCCCCATGGAGCTGATGAGATGTTTGAGCGGCCAAACACGATCCCATTCTCCAACGGCAAAACTCAAGGCGACTCTCTGGAAAGAAAGATATCCCAAAAGAACATAATCCATATTGCTGCGGTGATTCATGATAAATGTGATGCTTGAATGGGGATTAATTTTGGACAGCATCTCTTCATCCGTGAATCCGACACGTATACGGTAGAGCAAACGCACAATAAGTTTACTCAATAAGTTTCCAAGCTTGAAGTAGAGATAGGCATTAAAAGACGGGACGATTTCTTTGGCATAAAATCTGACTTTATTCAAAACGTCTTCTTTCTCTTCCCCATTTTCCCGACAGTAGTCTTTTACGTCTTTTAGAAGCTTTTCATCATGAAGCAGGCGGTCGATGATGACCCTGCGTTTTGTGAGTTTAAACGGCGGGAGCTGGAGATCGAGCCGTTTATTGATTTGAGTTACAGCTCTTTTTTCACGTCTTCTGAGTGATTTCCTGAGAATAGGCAGAAAAACTTTATGTCCGATGGTCCATAATGCGAGGAAACCAAGGAGCAGAACAATCCATAATGGTAGAGATACCTGTGTTGTCATGGTCTTTCTCCCTGATGGGAAATTTTCCCCTCTCGGAGAAAATGGACCACTTGTTCAAGAACGGCTTCTTTCTGTATGATAAATGGATGGCTGAAGGGGAGGATTAGAAAATCAGACATTCCTTCCACTT
>JAZFSR010000264.1:0-2078 GCA_036446295.1 Candidatus Aminicenantaceae bacterium | reverse complement strand
TACATTCTTTTCTTTCATCTTAATAGACGTTCCTTCGCCATAAATAATTTCACTTGAATTCAAAAAAATTCACACATCACACTGTTTCTGATTAAAGTTGAGTTGCATGGCGTTCATTTGATAGAATTGTCCCGATGTCTTTTTGGAAAAATATGCGCTGGTGGTTGGTGGGTGTTGTGGGCAAGGTGAGTTTTTGGCTCTGGGCTAAATCCTGCCGCTGGACAATTTTGGGAGAGGAAAAATATAAGAACCTGCGTACGGAGGGTAAAGCCGTTGTATTGCTCATCTGGCATGGAAAAATATTTATTGTCCCTTATTTTTTTCGTAAGCGGAATATAATGCCTCTTATTAGTCCCAGTGGGGATGTCGAGATTCCCGCTCGGATTATGTCCGGATGGGGATATAAAATCCTGCGGGGATCGGGATCTCATGCTGTTTTCAAAGTATGGAATGAGATGAAGCAGGAACTCAATAATGGAGGGGAAGTGATCATCATTCCCGATGGTCCTAAAGGGCCCAATCGTGTCTTTAAAATGGGAGGCATCAAATTGGCTTACAAGACGGGCGCCTATCTTGTGCCTTTTTCTTTTTCGACATCGAAAAGGAGGAATTTGAAAAGTTGGGACAGCTTTTTAATGTCCAAACCTTTTTCAAAAGTTGTGGCCATCTACGGCGATCCCATCGCGCTAGATCCCCATCTTGATGAGGATGCCCTTGAAGAAGAACGACTGAAGCTGGAGAAAGTGCTTCAGGATCTGGATGAGAAAGCCGATCGCTACTTTGATTGAGCCCCAGGAGATGGTTGTGCGTTGTTCTAAATAGTCAATTGTGATATAAATACTCGCAAATCAATGAAGGAGAAGGAGAATCACATGAAAAAGAGAGTGAGTATAGTGGTTTTTTGCCTTTTTGGAATGGCCCTCTTTGCATTTTCCCAATCGGCGGATGAGCTTGTGGTACAGGCTGATGAGATGCTTATGAGTTTGGCAGATATGGAAACGGCCAAAGACATCTTGGCCAAATACGAAACGGCCGCTGAAACATTGGAAAACAAATATGATGTCAACTGGAAAATGTCGCGGATTATCTATCATATCGGTACCCATACGGCAGATAAAAAACAGCAGCAGGAAATATTTACTCGGGCGATTGCTATGGCAGAGAAGGCCATCGCCCTGGATCCGGAAAAGCCGGATGGCCATTATTGGCTGGCAGTCAATAACGGAAAATATGGCGAGTCAAAAGGCGTCATGAAGAGTTTAGGGATGGTCAAGCCTATCAAGGAATCTTTAAACAAGGTCATTAAACTCGACCGTTCTTACGAAGAGGGAGGAGCAGACAGAGTTTTGGGCCGTGTATTCTTTAAGGTTCCCGGTATTGCGGGAGGGGACAAGGACGAATCGTTAAGACATCTGCTCAAATCGATAGAGTATGGGCCGAACGATCCGGTGACCTTACTCTATCTCGGAGAAACATATCTGGCTCTCAAAGAGATCGAAAAAGCTAGAGAGGCCCTGGACAAGGTTATGAACTTGGAAGATGATGGACTTTGGGTCAATGCAATCAAACAATGCCAGACGGATGCGAAGGTTGTCTTGGAGCACAGAAAGTTTAACAAATAAGTAAACTTACTCTGAAAATACTTGGGCGGAAAAGATTTCTATCTTGACGTCCTTTTTCCATTCATCCTTATCCAGACCTGCTTTTAAACATCCGTGTTCAAGGTAGGCTTCTAAATCCCAGTTCCATTCTACCGGAACCTGAGGGAGAAGGAGCCCCTTATTGGGTCCTTTGGAAATGATAATGCCGTGAGTTCCGACTTTAATTTCAAAGATATTCTTCACCAGCCTGGGCGGAGTGAGGACGGATATTTCAATTTTTGTCTCCGGAAGTTCTTCTGCAGTGAGGGGTTGAAATCTGGGATCAGAAGAGGCGGCAGATACGGCTGCGTCAATAATCGTTGCATAAAGAGATTTGTAAGGGATCGTATATCCGATACATCCACGAAGCTCTCCCTTAACTTTTAGGGTCACAAATGCGCCTCTTTTATCAAGAAGGGATTTGTCCGTGATATCTTT
>JAZFSR010000263.1:0-2740 GCA_036446295.1 Candidatus Aminicenantaceae bacterium | reverse complement strand
TTTGCCGGGGCAAGATCAAAAGAATTGTCAAAATGTCTTTGAGATAATCTTATGGCTTTTAGAAAAAATGGGAGAGATAAAAATCCCACTAAAGTCATTAAAGGCAAGATTGAAAGAACGACACCTATGGCTAAAGAAAGATAGGTAAGGATGATGAGAAGAGTAAACCCGATAACAGCTTTTTTCCTTCCCAATCTGACGACAAGGTTTTTCTTTCCCACACTTTTGTCGGCAAGATAATCAGGAAATTCATTGATAAAGAGAACGGCTGCGATAAGAAAAGCAACGGGAAGGCTGGCCAAAATGGGTTCGAGAGCAATGTATTGTGTTTGAACATAGAAAGCACCCAAGGTCATAAGGACTCCATAGTTGAGGCCCACCAGGAGTTCTCCAAATCCCTTGCTTCCCCAATTAAAAAGAGGCGAGCTGTAGAACAGACCCGAGATAACGCCAACGATCCCAAGGAGAAGAATCATAATTCCAATTTTTAGTGCAAGGTAAAGCCCGATCAATCCTCCGAATAAAAAGAAAAGACATCCACCTACCAGAACCTCCAAAGGCGACAAAAGGCCGAGCTGTATCATCCTGCTTCCTCCACTAAAGGGCCTGACAAACTCTCGGTTTGCTTCATCATTACCGCTTTTGTGATCAAAGTAGTCATTTATAATGTTTGTGCCTGCATGCAGGAATAATCCTCCTAAAAGAGCGAGAAAAAAATATCCTAAATGGATGATCCCTGTTTTTGCCCAGGCTACAGCCGTACCTAAAAGGATAGATATGGCAGAAGCCGTAAAAAAAGGAGCTCTAAGCTCTTTTGACCAGCTTTTTATTTTTCTGGCGATACGATTGACATCTGTCACTTTCTCTTTATTTTCTGGAAATTCAACGACAAAGGGAGGGAGCCCCTGGACAATCTCTTCAAAAATTCTAAGCTTGATTGTCTGAGGAATGACCTTAATGCATTCGAGAATAGAATCATTTCCTGTATTCATAAGATGAGCCACAACAGGAGACCTTTCGGCGATGGCTTTCAAAGCCTTGTTTTTTTCTTGCTCTCCTTTGATTAGAGACGCCTTCCCAATAATTTCAACTTCTTTGGATTTATTTAGATTTTCTTTGCTCTCATGAGCTAAAAGGGAAACAGATGAATTTATGGTGAGTTGAGCTATTTTGGGATCTCCTTTCATGCTGGATAAATAAACATTGAATTCGTCATCCACAGCATAATGCATCATTCGAACTCTGATATGATCTCCACCTGAAGTGGCGATACCGGCCACTTTTAGATCTTCCAAAATCTTTAGAATTTCTTTTTTTGTGTGTTTTTGTTCCATGTTATTTTCCTCGCTTCTTCTTGAATTTACTTGCGATGGCGTTGAAACCAAGTTTGAAAAATAGCCTTAGGCTCCTGGTTTCCTGCCAGGTTTTTTTATAGGTTTCCTGACCGGAAACAATGTTGAAAAAAGCCTTTTTTATCCGGGGTTCATCCTGTGCCGTTTTACAGACGCTGTCCAAAAAACCAAGCCTTGAACACACATTTGTGGCAAATCGAAGAACCTTTCCGTAAGGGATGTCCTCTGTAAGTTCTTTACAGCTCTCTAAGTACTCATTGAAGGATTCTTTGGAGTATCCATTTTTCACGATGACCTCGGCGGCCTTTATCCCGGTGAATACAGCAGAATTTATACCCTTCCCTTTAAAAGGCCGGTTAAGACCGGCTGTATCTCCCACCATGATGTACCGGTCTCCGATGATACCTTTGGCAGGGAGAGTGGGAAATTTTCCTTTGAAGTAAAGAAGGCTTGGCAGTATTTCTTCAACATTGTTTGGGAGCACCTTTCTCACATTTGGGAGATTGAGGAACCGGTGCAGCATGTTGGCATCGACCTTTTTCCCGGCTATGTTTATAGTGAGGTGATTTCCTTTGGGTGTTATGGCTCCAAATTCGACATGGGGGAGGGAAGAAGGAAGAAAGGCATGTATGTAGTTACCAAATTCTAGAACCTTCTCCTGGCCCGGATGGATTTTGGTCACCACAGAGAAGAGAAAATCAGACTGCCGGTAAGGCGTCAATCTCTCAAAAGCTTTGGCCAAGCCGTCATCCAGGCCGAATGCCCCGACAACAACATCGGCCTTAATGTTATTGCTCTCGCTGAAAACCATCACCCCATCGTCATCGAAATCGAGTTCCGTGACGCGGGCGTGAACGACTTCGGCTCCGGCCTCCTTTGCTTTTTCAAAAAGATAATTATCGAACTCCACCCTGCGGCATGCAAAGGAGGGATCATGCTCCCCTCCAAGATGGAGGACATTATTTGTGGTGTGCAAATGATACCCTTCAATTTTTTTATGAATGATGTCTATTGGAAATGGGACATGGAGCTGCTCTTCCAGTATTTTGTCGATGGGTGGTGAGAGGACGCCCAGGCACTGGTTGTAATAACTTTTTTTATCGAATCTCTTTCCTTCATAGAGAACGACTCTCAAGTTCTTGCCCATTTTCTGAGATAGCTGTCTGAGTTTGATGGCACAGCTTGATCCTGCCGGACCTCCGCCGATGATGACAACCGTACTGCTGTTTTGAATGGGATTAAATGAATTTGTCATGGAGAGTATTATTGGGGCTTTTCAATGTTGAATATTTTTTTTAATGAACCGCACAGTGTAGTCCAGAGGAGAGCGAGTTGCAATCTAAAGTTCATGGACATTTTAAAAATGTCTTTGTAGGGAATGTTTCCTG
>JAZFSR010000262.1:0-4030 GCA_036446295.1 Candidatus Aminicenantaceae bacterium | reverse complement strand
ACTCATGAAGAATCGCAGGAGAAGACCTCCGGAAACCATGTAAAATCTCCCTTTATAAGTTTTTGGAATAAAATCCCACATCTGATTGTCCAATCAGTAGAAATTAGGAAAGATCGCATGTCCTTATCTCTTTTCTAGTTTCTAGTTTCTGTTAGGCCGGGGTTATCCTCCTCCACCCCGGCCTTCTTTTCAATTAAATTTTTAGTTTACTGGAATAAAAGACGCATTTCGGCTGTCTAACAGATGTTAAAAGGATGTTTAAAGAAAACGAGTTCACAAAGGAGGATGAAAATGATGCGCTAAAGGGGATGGCATAATGTTTGTTTTTTTAAAACTATGACCTTATCAATTTAATAAAGGACTCTAAAAATGAAACATTTTAAAGTGTTGTTATTTATTTTCATCTTGTTGTGCACCCTCCATTCTCTCTCTGCCCAGACAGGAAAAATCCTAGGGACAGTATCCATGGAAAACGGGGAAGGACTCCCCGGAGTGGCCATTACTATAGAGGGGACAAAAAAGGCCACCTTTACTGATACGAACGGATTCTTTTCCTTCACAGGGATAACCCAAGGAGAGGTCACGCTCGTGGCCGAACTTGATGGTTTTGAAAAAATGAAGAGAACGGTCGTCGTACAAAACGGGATAACAATCGTTGTCAATTTCACAATTGAAATGACAAAACTTTCCGAAGAAACGATCGTTTTAGCCGAAAAACCGCTGCTCAGCAATTCTGAAGAGGTCAGCGAAGTGATTCTGACTCCGTCTCAGATTGCCTTCCTTCCGAGTCTTGGTGAAAAGGATATTTTTCGAGCCTTTCAGCTTTTGCCCGGGATCAGTGGAAGCAATGAAGCCTCATCGGGACTTTATGTCAGAGGAGGAACACCCGATCAAAACTTGATATTGTATGATGGTTTCACGATTTACCACGTCGATCATCTCTTTGGCTATTTCAGCGCATTCAATATGGAGGCGGTCGAATCGGTCCGGTTAAATAAAGGAGGATACTCGGCCAAGTATGGAGGACGGCTTTCAAGCATTGTAGAACTTTACGGCAAGACAGGAGACACCGAGGAATTCCATTACGGGGCCGGATTCAGCATGCTCAGCTTAAATGGTTATGTTGAGATCCCTCTTTTCAAAAAAGGTTCGATAATGATAGCCGGGCGGCGTTCTTTCCAGAGTCCCCTCTATAACAGCATCGCCGACATGTTCAATAACGATAACAATCAGGGAGGAATGATGGCCAGACAACGGCCTGGGGGAGGACGCTTCGGCTCCATGTATGAATCCGATCCGTCGTCTTATTTCTACGATTTGAATGCAAAAGCAGAAATTTTTGTTTCGTCGAAAGATACATTCTCCCTGAGTTTTTACAACGGGAAAGATGACCTGGATAATTCCCGCACCATGAATACACCCTCGCGGATGGCGGACAGAGGGATGACAATGGAAGGAGAGGTGGTAGACCTCACAGAATGGGGAAACACAGGGTTGAGCTTCCAATGGGAAAGAAACTGGAGTTCCTCGTTCCAGAGTCATCTCACAACAGCTTATTCGAATTACTTCAACAACCGTGACAGGACAAACTCCATGGTCATATCTTTTGATCCAGATTCAGGTATCGAGCCTCCCCTTTGGATGAACACAGACCAGCCCCGAAGCTTTGATCGCGGATCAGTCGAGGATAACGATCTGAACGATCTCACTTTTCGCCTTGATAACAGCCTCGATCTCGCCTCAAATAACCGTCTGGAATTTGGGATCCAAGTGACATCTAATCAAATCACATACGATTTTGAACTGGACCAGTTTCAGGAAGAAAATGAGGACAATGGAGAAGTATCCCAACCAGGCGGAAGAAGACAGCTCGTGGGCATCCTTGACCGGGAAGATGAAGGCACTCTGTTTTCTGTTTATCTGCAGGACAGATGGACGCTCTTTAACAGGCTAACAATCACGCCAGGACTAAGAATCAGCTATTTCGATTTGACAGAAGAATGGTATTACGAACCCAGATTCTCATTCAATTTCAAACTCACAGACACAATCCGGCTTAAAGGGGCCTGGGGTAACTATTTTCAATTTGCAAAAAGAGTCGTCAGAGAGGACACTATGCAGGGAAACCGGGAGTTCTGGGTTTTATCGGATGGAGATAACATTCCTGTTGGCTCCGCCACACATTATATCGCCGGTGTGAGCTATGAATCCGAGGAATTCCTGATTGATATAGAAGGGTATTATAAAGATCTTGCCGGCCTGTCCGAGTTCGCCCTCCGGTTTACACCATTATCTGAAGATGAGAATTATAATCAGTACTTTTATGAGGGAACGGGCGTGGCCCAGGGTGTCGAGTTTCTGCTCCAGAAAAAATTCGGAGATTATACGGGATGGTTGGCCTACACCTTAGGAAAAGTGGAATACACATTCCCCAACCTGGCCGATACTCCTTTCCCTGCCCTCCAGGACCAAACACATGAATTCAAACTGGTCAACAGTTATAAGGTAGGCAACTGGACTTTTGCGGGAACTTGGATCTATGCCACGGGTAAGCCGTATACGGAACCTGAAGGTATCGAAAGTACGGAACTGCCTTTTGGCCGAACGATAGACCGAGTGATTATGGGAAATAAAAACGGCGCCAGGCTTCCTGCCTATCACAGGATGGACCTGTCCGCTACCCTAAACTTTGCACTCTGGACAGGAGAATCCCAGCTTGGAATGACCATTTTTAACGTTTACGATCAAAAGAATGTCTGGTACAAAGAATTCGATGTCATTGAGGGTGAAATCATCGAGAGCAATTTTAATCTCATGGGTTTGACGTTTAACCTGTTTTTCAATATAAAGTTTTAATAGGGAGAAAAGTATGAAAAAAAGATATAAAAAAACGATTTCCTTTATGAATTTCAGGGCTTTTTTCGTAATTTGTGTTATGGGGCTGCTCACATTTTATTTTACTTCCTGCGCCAATCTGCACTTCCAAAGTGGATGGAGGGATCGGGACATCCATATCGACGGAAGGAGTGATGACTGGGTTGGAAGTCTGACATTTGTGGACAAACAAAATATTTCCCTAGGTGTCTCAAACGACGCAGATTTTTTGTACATCTGTTTGGCCGCTGAGGATCAGGCCGTGATAAGCCGCATTTTAAGACAGGGCATGATCCTGTGGTTCGATCCGGAAGGGGGAAAGGAAAAAACCTTCGGCATCAAATATCCCGTAGGAAGGCAAGGAATGCAACCGGGAGAGGGAGAGATGATGAGGCCTGAAAATGAGGTGGATCTACAAAAAATGAGACGCGCAATGATGGCCATCTCGAATGAACTGGAAATCCTTCAGGAAAGCAAAGTTCCTATCAGGACCTCCATCGAAAACCTGAAAGGGATGCAAATTTCTCTAAAAAGGTCGACCGGATTGATCGTCTATGAAGTCAAAATCCCACTTCAAGAAAACCAGGATTTTCCTTTCGCTGTTGGAGCAGAAGTAGGATCTGAGATTGGAATAGGTATAGAGGTACCGAAAATGACCATGAACATGAAAAGAGCCCCAGGAGGCATGGGAGGCCGGGGGGGCAATATGGGCGGAGGTGGCCGCGGGGGTGGTATGGGCGGAGGCGGCCGTGGGGGCGGTATGGGTGGAGGTGGTGGAAGTATGGGCGGCGGCATGGGCGGCCGCAGCGGCGGCATGACGGGACAACGTGCGAACATGCAGAAAGGAATCAAAATCTGGGCGACTGTCCGGTTGGCTTCGACAAAATAATCACAGATTTTAATATTTCACTGTAATATAGTGAAAGAAAATGGGATGAAGAACAGTCTAAATAGATAAACACATTTCCCAGGGAATGGAAGAAAGATATCATGATTAATTTTTACTTTATCGGAAGAATTGCCATTTATGAGACCAAGCTTCTTCTGCGGTCATGGGAATTTCGCATTTTTTCCGTTCTCGGATTAATTATCATCGCTATTCTCAATATAGCCATCGCCACACCAGCCTTTTACTCTCCCTACTTTCTCAGCTCTC
>JAZFSR010000261.1:0-6284 GCA_036446295.1 Candidatus Aminicenantaceae bacterium | reverse complement strand
TGGATTGTTTCTGTCCTTAAAGGAATGGTATTTTCTATTTTATATATGGCTCCGGGTAGGGCCAGCATACCGCAGCTGATATTCATCCCTTCAAAGGCAGGCCCGGCGGCTGTGGATGTGGCCACACATCCTGTATCTGTCTTGAGAACGATTTCACCGTTTGTTCCAAGGTCGATAAAAAGGTGATTACCTTTCTTATTTAAAAGATCTAACGCGATAAGACCCGCCGATATGTCTCCACCCACAAAACTACGGATGTTGGGGACGATAAACAGTTTGCCATGGGGATGGATGCTGAATCCATGTGTGGCTGCAGATAATTCGGGTAATGATGTAAACATCGCATTAAACGGTGTTTGGGCAAGAGACCTGAGGGGAAGCCCTAGAAGGATATGATTCATAATCGTGTTACCGGAGAGAACGATCTCATAGACGGAAGATGAGGGGATACTGTGTCTCGACAGGATCTCTGTGATCATTTGATTGAGATTTTCCAGAACGGTTTCTCTCAATTTTTCCAGGTTGGACTCCTTGGAGATGGAGAACCCTATCCTGGAAACAACATCGGCGCCATATTGAGTCTGGCTGTTTTTTGAAGCAATAGTGTCGATACTTTTTCCGGAATTGAGATCGATAAGTTCAATAACAAGTGTTGTTGTACCCAGATCGATGGCAAGGCCATAGCATAGATTTGATGTGTTGCCGTCTTCGATAGCAATAATCTCGAGGTCTCTGTGAATAACTGCTGTTTTGTTGAGGTGGTTTTTTTTCAGGATTGAAGATACAGTTTTGAGAACTTCCGGAGGGACCGATAAATTTGGCTTTTTTAAGCTTTTTTGTAGAAGTTCGGTAAAGGCCAGAGGTTCTCCAATGCTGGTTTTTTCCAGCTGTATAAAAAACTTTTTTACGGGAGGATCCAAAGTCACGGGAGCCGAGATCCCTGATTTTAAAATAAACTGTTCTTGTAAAAGAGATATTTCAGGAATATCAATTTTTAGATGGCTTTTAATTTGGAAAAGACAGGAAAGACGATAAGATTTATCCAGATTCTTCTGCAAAAGAAAGGATTCTTCATGCTCACCGAGAGGGGGGAGGTATCCCTCGGTTATGTTGACCAAACATTTTCCGCACACTCCAAGCTGGCTGCAGTCTGTCCTGAGATGAATCCCTGCCTTTTGAATGGCGTCGGCAAGAATTGTATTCTCCACAACAGTAATATTTTTTTTTGAAGGAGAAATCTTAATGCTGAATTTTTGAGACATTTCCTCATCAGTCTATTGTATTTTTAAGGCTTTTGACAAGAAATATTGCACAGAGGAACAGACAAACGAGTCGACTCCTGATCCCTCTCCCCCTTGAACCCTTTCTTCTTCTTTCTATTTTAAATTGTCTGCTGAAATAGAAAAGGATTCTCTAATCTGTCCATCTGATTCGAGTACATCTACAGTTAATTCGCTCTTAGAGACACGAACTTTTATGAGCGTATCCCGGCCTCCGATAACAATTGGATAATTGTGATCTTCATCAGCTTGAAGAATGGCAAACCGGTGCGTGTGTCCGCAGATAAGAAGGTCTATTTCGGAATCGTTAAAAATTGGACCCCATAACTTTTTGATGTACTGCTCTCCATGCCTGATTCTTTCCGTTCTTCCGGTAAATAGAGGAATATGACAGATCACAATCTGAAAAGATGCGTTTAAGAAATTCTCACTTTTGGCATTGATTTTCAACCATTCTGCCTGTAAATCGCGGTATCTATCGAAATCGACCAGACCCGCGTAAACAGGGTGATTATCGGCCTTGTCTTCTCCCGTGTCTAAAATTATAAAATGAGCGGGACCATTGTTGAATGAATAGTAATACCTGTCATCTCTTGGCGGGACGTAGTCAGGAAGATGTCTTGCCATAACCCCTCTGGTCTCGTGGTTCCCTCTGGTCATAATAAAAGGAATGTCTTTGGCGAACATATTGACGCAAGTATCCAAAAAACCTTCGAAAATTTGTTTCTCATCTTCAAAATGGCTTAGAGTGTCGCCGTTCAGAAAAACCATATCAATATTGTCCCAAGACACAGTTTGAAATTGGGAGTCCAGTCTTGCGGCATCCTCGTGGATGTCATTGACGACATAGAATGATGTGGATTCCTGCAGAGGATTGAGTGTTTTAAAGGTGAAGATGTTGCCGACAACGGTACTCCCAAAAAGCACTTCGTAAGGTTGAAATTGAACGATTTCTTTTGAGATGACTCGATACCTGTATGATTTTCCCGGCTCCAGATCACGGATGACAATTTTGTGGTTTTTTGTGTTGGCCTCTATAAGACCAAAAGAGCTGCTGACGGCCGTCTGGACAAGGCTTCCCCATTGAGGAAAAGTGCGTAGATTTTCGCCTGTGCCGTATTCAATTCTCGATACACAATTTTTATTTGTAAACCACATGATGGTGGCCGAATTCTCAGTAATATTCTGAAGATACGGCCCATGAGTTATGGCTAAAGCCTTTTTCTCTTCTTCCTCTCCTGTCATATGTATGGAGAAGAGAAAAAATAAACTCAGAAAAAATAGAGCTGGATAAATTTGAAGCTTTTTGCTCATATTAAACTCCCATAAAAAATTCCACAATTTGTTTGAACAAGTATACACCATTATTGCGGCAAAGGATTCAAGGATCCTAAAATCATAATAATTTCTTGTTTTTGTGTGTTCTAATTCATATAATCTAAATTCTTCAATGAGAAATTATTGTTTCCTATCTGGAAAATCACCATTCACACTCATCCGTCTTCAAACTGTCGGATATTATTCTATATGTATAAATATTTTAGGAGGGAATTGAATGAAAAGAAAAGTATCTTCACAACACCGTGTTTTAGTGATGTTTGTTTGTGTAGGGCTTTTGCTTTCCTTTACCACACAAGCCTTAGCAGAAAACATTCCAATTACAAAGGCCAACTATAAGCTGGCCGAGAGGTTCTCTGGGGACCAGTTAAGAAAGATGGTCTTCTCTCAGAATGTGAGCTCTCACTGGCTGAAACAGAGTGAACGTTTTTGGTATATCTATGAAACCAGCGAAGGCAAGACTTTTTATATGGTGGATCCGGCTAAAAGAACGAAGAAACCCATATTTGATAGTGTCAAAATGGCCGCCATGCTGTCTAACATGACCAAGAACCCCTACGATGCACAGCATCTGCCTATAAGTACCATCAAATTCATAAAAAACGAAAAAGTCATCTATTTCAAAGTCAGTAAAAATGAAGATGTTCTTGCAGCCGAGAAAAGACAAGCCGAGTGGGAAAAGAAAGATGAGGAAAAAGAGAAAGATGTAGAAAAGAAAGAAGTCGAGGATAAGGAAAAAAAGAAGGAAGAAAAGAGCGAATTCGAAAAAGCCGAAGAGGATGCCAAGAAATTCCATCATTTTGAATATGACTTGGCCACAGGAAAGCTGACCATGTTGGAAGACTTTATGGAAGACCCCATCAGGGCAAGTTGGGCCAGCATTTCTCCTGACAGGGAGACCGTTATCTTCGGCAGAAATTACAATCTCTACTCCATGTCCAAGGCCGACTTTGAAAAATGGCTCAAAAATCCCGATGATGAGACTATTGAAGAGGTCCAGCTGACTACCGACGGTGAGGAATACTACTCCTATCACAGGGGCGGTAGGGGTGAAAACAATGTCACCAAGGAAAAGGACAAAGACAAGCGGAAATCGGCCTATGTGATGTGGTCCCATGATTCAAAAAAATTCGCTACGACCAGAACGGATTCTCGCGAGGTTAAAGACCTCTGGGTTATCAACTCCGTATCAGATCCACGACCAACTCTGGAGACATACAAATATCACATGCCGGGAGAGGCTGAAGCTCCTCAGGTTGAAGCTCTTGTTTATGATCTCGAAAAGAAAGAAATGGTCAAAATTGAAGCCGATGCGTTCAAGGATCAGACCCTCTCACTTTTTAGTTATTCCTATCCGGTCAATACCAGAGATGACCGTTTCCGTGCGTCAAAATGGCTGTCCGAATCTCCGGATAAACTCTATTTTTCCCGGACCAGCCGCGACCTGAAGCGGATAGACATTTGCGTGGCTGATACATCTACCGGGGAAGTTACGGTTCTTATCGAAGAGCGGCTCAACACTTATGTCGAAACACGTCGTCTTGGCTTTGTCAACAACGGCCAGGAACTCATTCACTGGTCCGAAAGGGACGGTTGGGCTCATTTTTATCTTTATGATGGCGATGGGAACCTGAAAAAACAGATGACATCCGGCCCCTTCCACTGTGAAAATATCGCTAGCATTGATGAAAAGAATAGGGTTCTCTATTTTACAGCCAACGGCCGGGAAAAAGGGGAAGACCCCTACTACCTCCATCTTTACCGGGTCAATTTTGATGGGACAGGATTCAAACTGCTCAACAAAGACAATTTTAACCATTCTGTTTCGTCAAACGATTCGAGCCGGTATTTTATTGATTATTTTTCTCGGGTGGATACAACTCCCGTCTCCTTATTGAGGGACAGTTCCGGAAATAAATTAATGGATCTGGAGACAGTCGACCTCTCTCTTCTTTTTAATGCAGGTTTTAAGTACCCCGAACCCTTCAAAGTCAAGGCCGCCGATGGTATCACCGACATCTATGGAGTCATGTACAAGCCTTTTGATTTTGATGAGACCAAAAGCTACCCGATCCTCGCCTATGTCTATCCCGGGCCACAGACCGAATCGGTCTCCAAATCCTTCTCTTCCAGAGGAGACAGGAATTTCAGAATTGCTCAGTTTGGTTTTATCGTCATTACCGTTGGAAATCGCGGGGGGCATCCCGGCCGTTCGAAATGGTACCATAATTACGGCTACGGCAATTTGAGAGATTACGGCCTGGCCGATAAAAAAACGGCTATTGAACAGTTGGCCGATAGGCACGATTTTATCAATATCGACAAAGTAGGAATTTTTGGTCATTCGGGAGGCGGTTTTATGTCGACAGCCGCTCTTTTGGTTTACCCTGATTTCTTCAAAGTAGCGGTCTCTTCGTCGGGAAACCACGAGAACAACATCTATAACCGTTGGTGGAGTGAGAAACATCACGGCGTTGAAGAAATCGTCGATAAGGACGGCAAGATCACATTCAAATACGATATCGATAAGAACTCCGAAGTTGCAGGCAATCTTAAGGGCCGCTTGCTCATCACAACCGGGGATATCGACAATAACGTTCATCCGGGAGGCACAATCAGACTGGCCAATGCCCTGATCAAGGCTAATAAAAGATTCGACTTCTTCCTGTTTCCCGGGCAGAGGCACGGATACGGTTCAATGAGCGAGTACTTCTTCTGGCTGTTATCCGATTATTTCTGCAAACACCTCATCGGTGACTATTCACAAAGCGTCGATATCGATGAGATTAACAGAGGTATAGAGAAGAAAAAATAAAATTTACGCGCTGCCGAAATGGCGGAAGGTGTTTTCCTCGTTCAACTTGCACTCTCATTTATTGTAGGGAGTTTTTGGGTTTTACTGACCACTTTTCTTGCAGACCGGTTTGGAAGCAAAATTGGAGGTTTTATCGGAGGACTTCCCTCAACGGCGGCTGTCTCGTTTTTTTTCATCGGTCTCACTCAATCGACTGAAATCGCGGCCCTGGCGACAACCGTCTTTCCTCTGAGTTATGGATTTACAGGCTTATTTCTGCTCCTGTATGCGCTTTTATGGCGCAGAGGCTTTATAGTCTCGTTCGGTGTCTCTATTTCTGTATGGTTTTCCCTTTCAGCCTGTGTCGTTCTGCTCAAATTTGAAAATTTCATTCTTTCTGTCTGTTTTTATATCCTCTTTTTTATCTTTGCCGTTTATGTTCTTGAAAATGTGTTGAAACTTCCATCTATTGGAAAAGGAGATTTAAAGTATTCATCGTTACATTTTTTACTGCGTGCAGTTTTTGGAGGTATCATTGTGGCCTTAGCTGTTTTTTTAAGTCGCATTGGAGGGCCTGTGTTTGGAGGTATTTTTTCGGCATTCCCTGCTGTTTTTATCTCGGTCTTGGTCGTCAACTACAGATCAAGAGGGATGGAATTTTCTCGGGCGATGACCAAACCGCTGCTTGTGACAGGAATGATTTCTATTTTTATGTATGGTCTTGGAGTCCGGTATTTCTATCCTTCACTAGGATTGTTGTGGGGGACACTCGCGGCTTACTTGTTTTCCATGATCGGTGCTTTTATGTCGTATCTTCTGATCCAAAAAAAACTTCTATAAATTAAATAATTAAAGGGACATCATACTTAATT
>JAZFSR010000260.1:0-3665 GCA_036446295.1 Candidatus Aminicenantaceae bacterium | reverse complement strand
GGGGTGTTCGGAGGCTATCTCAACGGATGGTTTAACTGGAATTTTGACTGGACGCTTCAGGCTATGCTGGGCTATATTTTTTATCCTTTAACGCTCATCCTGGGAGTTCCTCCGGCCGATGCCATGGAGATTGCCCGGATCATCGGCGAGCGCACAGTCACAACAGAAATTGTGTCTTACCAGCATCTGGCCAAGCTTTTATCGGAAGGAACGCTTATCCATCCCCGCTCGGCCATTATCGCGTCCTATGCCCTCTGCGGATTTGCGCATATTGCGTCTCTGGCCATATTTGTCGGAGGAGTGGGGGCCTTAGCTCCGGAAAGGTTAAAAGATCTGTCCCGTATGGGATTTCGCGCACTCCTGGCGGCAACGCTGGCCTGTTTAATGACCGGAGCCGTTGCCGGGACCTTCTTCACTCAGGGTTCCATCCTCCTCGGTAAGTGAGGTCTGGGGTGCTTTGGAGAGGCTGATTCCTTCTACACTCGCTATAATCAATCCCACAATCAATATCGGAATGAAATTGATCCCGTGCAGTACAAATGCAAATGTTAAGGCTTCGCTTTCTGGGACGGCAAATAATCCAAGGGACACCTGACAGAGCCAGTGGTATGTGCCGACATAACCTGGCGAGGAAGGTACAATAATACTTATGGTTGTGATCACAAGGACAACCAAGGCCGCAGTCCAGGGCAGGTCATACTGAGACACAAAGTCAAAAGAATAAAAACTCACTTGGATTGCGGCTCCGTAGCAGGCCCAGATGAGAAGAGATAAAACGGCTGTGATCACATAATGGCGCCAGTTCTTAAGACCTACCACTCCATCGAAGAACGAGTGGAACAGTCCGTCCACTTTTAATGATATTTTCTTAGGCAGGGGCCTGAGGATTTTATTCAATATACGCAAAGATTTATCACGATTCCGTTTCATTACGATAAGAAGGACGAGCAGGATAACCACTCCTGCAAATAATAAATAGCCGCCTTTTGTCAGCAAATCCGGAAAGGGAAAGACCACAAAAGTCAATGCCATAAGAAAAAGAAGAGTGAGCACATCGATAATCCTCTCGATGACAATGGTCCCAAATATCGAACTGGTTTTGACCTGAGTCTTTCTTCCAAGGACATAGGCACGCAGGAATTCACCGAGGTGTGCGGGTGTAAACGTGTTGGCCATGTAGCCTATGATAAGGGCAGAAAACAGATGTTTGGTTTTGACTTTTTGAATGGGGGCCATGAGATAACGCCAACGGACGGCCCGCATCCAATGGCTGAAAAAGATAAAGAAAAGAGCGAGTAGGAGATACCAATAGTTGGCCCGCTTGAAAGCATCCCCCATCTGGGCAAAATCCACTTTCCGGAACGCAAAATACATAAATACCGCACCGAGCCCCAGGCCGAATAAAAGTTTGATGTGATTTTTTTTCAGCATAATATATCCCACATAATATAGGGGATTCCCTTGAGGGATGCAATGAAATTTTTACGATGACATGTGGAGATTGCCGTTCTGTCATTACGAGGAGCAAAGCGACGTGGTAATCTCATTTGTAGAGAGATTGCCACGCTTCGCTCGCAATGACAGATTGGTGTGTTTGCGATGACATGTAGTGACACAAAAAGAGTTTGTTAGGCGTCTATACATGTGCTGAGGGCTTTTCCCTTGTGTTTTTTCATGATCCTGATAAAATATTCGTGACACCGTGAAAAAAGCATTAATGAGGAGAATTAAATGGGCGTTTTCTTGAAAAAAATTCTTTGGGTCACAGACTTTTCTGATGAAGCACAAGAGGCCTTTGTCTATGCCAAACACTTTGCCAAAACGTTCAATGCCAAATTGATAGCCCTGCATGTTGTCCCCGATTTTTCACCCACTCTCTACAGTATGACGGCCGTCATCAAAAGCGAACTCTTCAAACGTCTTACGGAAATGAAAAAAGAAGCCGAACGTAAACTCACGACACTCCAGAAAAAACAGCGGTTCGAATTCAAAAGCATCGTCCTTGAGGGCAATGCTTCCAAGAAGATCATCGAGACCGCCGAGAAACAGAAAGTGGACCTGATTGTCATGGGGAAAAGAGGAACCTCAGCCATCGAAAAACTCTTTATAGGAAGCGTCACTAACCAAGTTCTGAGAAACTCTACAGTTCCCATCCTACTGACCAAGAAGAGAACCGGAAAACCCGTCTTCAAGAAAATCCTTGTACCCACAGATTTTTCCAAACAGGAAGAGGTGGAAAGGGATTTCGCATGGAAACTGGCCAAGGGCCTGGACTCCGACATCACACTTCTCCATGTGCTGGAGCTCCATGACTACGAATTTTCTCCCCGTGCTTTGGACGACATGTTTGATTCTGTCCTCAAAAGGCTCAAAAGACGTAAGGCCTCGGAAAAAGAAAATATCCGAGTCACTGAAGATGTCTATCGTGCCATCAATGCCTCTCTCGGTGTTGTGGACTATGCCGACACCGAGAAATTCGACATGATCGTTATCTCCACCTGTGTGCACAGCACGCTGGAGCGGTTTTTTCTTGGAAGCACAACTGAAAAGGTCATCTCCTACAGCAATATCCCGATCTTTGCCATCCCTCCGGCGCATTGTCTTAAGTGAATAATAGCCACAGCATAATAGACTGGATCGCATTCAACCGGGTTTTCGCCGGTGATTTAAAATCGGCGGAAAAAATTTACAAACACTTCTCGTCCATACACAGGGCCTGTCTGGCCTCTCCCAGGGAGATCATGGCTCTGGGTATCGACTCCCAAAGGGCGAAAGAATTTACATCACAAAAGAATATGGACCTGGCTGCAAAAGATGTTGAATGGTGCAGTCGAAAGGGATATTATGTCCTGACTCCGGAGGATAGTAATTATCCTGAGACTCTGAGGGAAACTTTCGATCCTCCATTTGTCCTCTATATTGCAGGACGTGTCGAGGTGTTGAAGAAATCTTCCGTTTCCATGGTGGGAGCCAGAAAACCGACGACGTATGGACGGGCGGTGGCCGACAGATTGGCACGGGATCTAGCTGCATGTGGATTGGTTGTTGTCAGCGGGATGGCCCGCGGTATCGATTCGATTGCCCATTGGGGTGCTTTAAAAGAAGGACAAACAGTGGCTGTTTTGGGATCGGGTTTCAAGGACATCTATCCTCCTGAGAACAAAAAATTGATGAATACCATTGCAGAAAAAGGTGCGGTGATTACGGAATTTCCGCTGGCGGCCTATCCGGCTCCGCTTCATTTCCCGCAGCGCAACCGTATTATCAGCGGCATGTCTCTGGCCACCATTGTTGTCGAGGCCACCAAGAGAAGCGGATCGTTGATTACGGCCCGGTTGGCTCTGGAACAGAATAGAGAGGTGATGGCCGTTCCCGGAAATATTACATCAAGCCTCAGCCTAGGGACAAACTGGCTGATTAAAGAAGGCGCCAAAGCGGTGGATAGCTGGGAAGATGTAGTGGAAGAGCTTTCCTCACCCTTAAAGGAGGAGCTTTTTAAATGGAAGAAAGAACAAGTAGAGGAAGTCCCCAAACTCAATGAAAAAGAGACAAAAATTTATGAGCGATTGACTTTGGATAAAGAAAAGCATATCGATGAACTTGTGGTCAGCTGTGGGTTTTCTGTTTCGGAAGCTTTGTCTTCTCTCTTGAATTTAGAATTAAAA
>JAZFSR010000259.1:0-2669 GCA_036446295.1 Candidatus Aminicenantaceae bacterium | reverse complement strand
ATGCTGAGTGGAGAATCTCCCTGGAAAGGAAGCTGTCCCGTCACCATCTCATACAGGATAACTCCTAATGAGTAGATATCGGAACGATGATCCACATCTTTTCCTTCGGCCTGTTCGGGACTCATATACTCGGGAGTTCCTATCATAATCCCGGATCCGGTGATTCCTTTGCCTTTTACAGATCGGGCAATCCCGAAATCCATAATCCGGGCATTGCCGTTATCATCGATCATGATGTTGTTCGGCTTTAGGTCTCGATGAACAATCCCAATCTTGTGAGCCTCAGATAATCCTTCGCATATTTGTCTTCCTATCGAAAGAGCCCTTGCCGTGCTCAGAGGTGCAGCTCTTCTGATAAAAGTCTTTAAATCACCACCGGAAACATACTCCATAGTGATGTAATATGTGCCTTTTTCTTTGTTAAGATCATACATCCGGCAGACATTCTTATGGGAAATATCACGAGCTATCTTAAGTTCATTTCTGAAACGCACGATGGTTTTCTTGTCCATGGCGATCTCAGGATTGATAAGTTTGAGTGCGACCTTTGTGTTGATCTCTTTATCGAGGACTTTGTAGACTTTGCCCATTCCCCCTTTTCCCAATTCCTCAATAATCTGGTATCGTCCGGCAAAAGTAGAGCCTGTTGTGAGTTCTTCTTTGGCAGTTTCTAAGGTTTTTGTGTACATAACTTCTTCATTATCAGGGAGTGGAGTCGCACACTTATTGCAGAATTTCGACTCGATTGGATTATCTGTTTGACACTTCGGGCATTCTATAGTCATCTTCCCTCGCAGGAATGTTGCTGTAAGGATATAAATTCAGGAGGATTGTGTCAATAATGTTTAGAATGTTTAGAACTATTTCAATTTTGACGAGGATTCTAAATCTTAAATTTGTGATAGGTTCTATTTCATCTGTTTATTTGGTATCGTAGGCGAGTTATAATTGAATAATTAAACAAAATGACTTACTTATTTTAGGAGAAATAATATATGACACAAAAACAATATGACGGCCCGCCTGAAATGCAGATCAAAACAGATAAGACTTTAAAGATTAAAATCGAGACCACCCAAGGAGAAATCGACTTGGAGGTCTATCCCCAGAAAGCACCCAAAACGGTCAACAACTTTGTATTTATGGCCGGCGAAGGTTTTTATGATGGAGTGGTGTTTCATCGTGTAATCAGCAACTTCATGATCCAAGGTGGAGATCCAACAGGGACTGGCAGCGGTGGCCCAGGTTACAAGTTTGAGGATGAAGTCAGCAATAACCCCCTTAAACACGAGCAAGGTGTTATCTCCATGGCAAACGCAGGCCCAAATACAAACGGAAGCCAATTTTTTATTACCTACTCACCGCAGCCTCATCTGAACGGAAAACATACCGTATTTGGAAAGGTCGTCAAGGGTCAAGATGTCGTTGATATTATCCAACAGGGGGACAAAATCGTGCAGATGATCATCATCACTGAATGAAATTCGAATTAAGTATGATGTCCCTTTAATTGCTGAATTAAGTATGATGTCCCTTTAATTATTTGTTGTCGGTTTTGAGGACGGAGACGAAGGCGCTCTGAGGGATCATAACGGCACCTACCATTTTCATTCGTTTTTTGCCTTTTTTCTGCTTTTTGAGCAGTTTTTGCTTCCTCGTGACATCTCCTCCGTAAAGTTTGGCTGTGACGTCTTTTCTATAAGGAGACACTGTGGACCTTGAAATGATGGATCCTCCAATAGCCCCCTGAATGGCGATCTTAAACTGGTGCCTGGGAATTTCATTTTTTAAGCGGTCACACATTTTGACACCCCAATCTCTGGCCTTGTCACGAAACACAATGAGAGAGAGGGCATCCACTCTTTCGCCGTTGACAAGAATATCCAGTCTAACAAGCTCACTTTTTCTATAGTCGGCCAGCTCATAGTCAAAGGAGCCATATCCCTGAGTAATAGTCTTGAGCGTGTCATAGAAATCGTAGATCACCTCCGCCAGCGGCATATCCATAAAAAGCTCGATACGCCCTGTAGTGGGATAAGTTATGCGGGGATTACTTCCTCTGCGTGAAAGACAAAGTTTCATGACAACACCCATATACTTCTCCGGGAAGAGGATAGAAGCCTTTATATAGGGTTCTTCGGTGCTCTGGATTTGTGAAGGGTCGGGATAGTACTGAGGATTATCGATGATAAGGCTTTCACCATTATTGAGAGTAAATTTGTATTCGACACTGGGGACCGTCATGATGATGGACAAACCGTATTCCCGCTCCAGGCGCTGCTGAAATATTTCAAGATGAAGAAGTCCGAGAAATCCACATCTGAATCCCTGCCCTAGAGCCGCAGACGAATCCTTTTGATAGGTCAAAGAGGCATCATTGAGTTCATATTTTTCCAGAGCTTCTCTGAGAGACTGGTATTCATCCGACGCCATAGGATATATAGAAGAAAACACAACCGATTTGGACACTTTAAATCCGGGCAGGGGCTCTGTTATCGGATCGGAATCCAATGTAATGGTATCCCCAATCCGTGTATCCACCAGATTTTTTATCCCCGAAATAATGTAGCCCACTTCACCGGCAGATAAGCTGTCTTTGGATTTATTTTCGATTTGAAAAACCCCCACTTCCTCCACTTTATGCGTCGAACCCGTCGACAAAAGCCTTA
>JAZFSR010000258.1:0-6952 GCA_036446295.1 Candidatus Aminicenantaceae bacterium | reverse complement strand
GCGCCACTGCTCGTGCGGGCAATTTGGGAACGAGTTTCGGAGGAATCCTAGACCATGTCTTCGACCGATATGGAGAAGCTCTCATTTTGACCGGCATTGCCCTTTCCGGGATTGTACCCCCGGTGTGGTGTCTTGTGGCCCTCTTCGGTATGACCATTGCCAGCTATACACGGGAAGCCGCCGAAGCGATAGGTAAAATAGAAAACATGGCCGTAGGCATTTTCGGAAGGCTGCAAAAGCTGTTCATCATCATTCTCGGCTCTGTACTCGAATATGCTTTCCCTGGAAATAAAATACTCACGAATGCTCTGATTTTAGTCGGCGCCCTATCTTTTATGACCAGCTTTCAACGCCTGCTGTTTGCTCAAAAAATACTCAAACGTCGAAAAAACACTTTATGATCACATGCGTCGGTAATCCCGTCTTTGATTCGATCACAACGCTTCGTCTCAAATCTGAGGGCAGAGTGCTGTCAGGATGTTCAACAAATGCCTGCCTGGCTCTCTCCAAGTTAGGAATGGACGTCACCCTTGTTGGACGAATTGGGACAGATTTTGCTGCACAGTTTAAAAGCCAGATGGAGTTCTACAACATCCATTTTTCTGTGAAAGAATCGGAACAATCCGGTGGATTCGAACTCATCTACACCGACACAATGGGCAGTCGTACTCTCAATATCCTCGGAGATGCAGGAAAAATCAATACTTTTCCTCACGAACTCGCTTCTTCAGACTGGATTCTTTTTGGCCCAATCCTTATGGAAATTGATCTCGAGTACATAAAGCACATCAAGGACATATCTCAAGCCAAAATCTTTGTCGATCCACAGGGCCTTATCCGGTTTCATTCAAAAGGAACTATTTTCCATAAAAAAACGAAGGACATAGAAGAAATCGCCTCGCTGTCAGATGTCTTTAAACCCAACGAAATGGAGTGCCGGGTTCTGACGGGAATCGATCCCAGGAAAGACTATAAAACTCCGGCTAAAATTATTAAATCATGGGGACCAAAAATTGTGATCATTACTCTTGCCGAAATGGGCTCGGTAATTTATGACGGTTCTGATTTTTTTGTGATCCCTCCCCGTAAAACAGATGTCCTCGATTCCACAGGAGCCGGAGACACGTATGCTGCCGGATTTCTTTATTCTTTAATCCATGGATACGGCCTTTTTAAGGCCGGGTGTTTTGCCGGCTGTGTGGCGTCCATTATGATCGAACACTGCGGTCCGGACTTCCCTCTCTCTTTAGGGGAAGCGGAGCGTAGAACGAAGCCGTTGCTCAAATAGACAAATTCTGCTATTGTTATAGCTACAGTTATCTTATAGGATTAGGATAATATAAATGTCAAAACAACATCTGCGTAATATAGTTTTAGGATTTTTTATTTGCATCCTTTTAGGTCCGATTTTTGCGCTTCAGGACGGCAATAACTCCATCAATTCTGATCTTTCGGCCCTTATACAAAAGATCAACGATAAATTAAATGAAGGAAAGCTGACGAAAAAAGACCTTGCAAAAGAAATTTTGGAATTTGATAAACTTTTTGTCAAATACAAGAACCAAAAATCGGAGGATGCCGCTGAAATTTTACTCTGGAAAGGCAAGCTTTTCCTGGATGTCCTGAGAGATGAAGAAACAGCCCACCAAGCCTTTCTTCAATTGAAAAAAGAGTACCCATCCTCAGATTCTGCGGCTGAAGTTGAAGCACTTCTCATCTCCTTAAATCTCAGAGTTGGCGCCGAATTTCCAGATTTCCAGGCGAAAGATACTGACGGGAAATCCCTCTCTCTCGACCAGTTCAAAAACAAGATCGTTCTCATTGATTTCTGGGCAACCTGGTGCCCACCCTGTGTTGACGAAATACCGGCAATCGTAAAGACTTATAAAAAATATCATGCCCAAGGATTTGAAATTATCGGTATCAATCTGGACTATGATGAAAACAAATTCTCGAGATTCATGGAAGACAACGGCATGACCTGGCGGCAGTATTTTGACGGAAAGGGAGGGCAGAATAAGCTGGCCCGCAAGTATTCCATCGATTCCATCCCTGCCACTTTCCTTGTGGGAACAGACGGAAAGATCATCGCAAAAAATCTTAGAGGATCTAGTCTGGAGGAAGCCGTAAAAAAAGCTCTGGCCAAACTCTAGTTTTTCGATCTAACCTGGTCTCCGGAAATTTTCAATCCTAAAAATTCATGATATCGGAGCACTTCGTAAACGACAATGGCGACGGCATTGGAAAGATTGAGCGAACGTGCTTCTTTGACCATAGGGATCCTGAAACACCTGTCTTTTTTTTTGAGAAAGGAGGGATTTTGGCAGCCCTTTTGTCTCACTCCCGAATATAAGGAAAATATCACCGTTAAAATGAATTTTATCGTAGGATTGGACAGCTCTTTTTGTTAAAAAAGAAAAACTTCCTACCGGATATTGATTGAATAATTCTTCAAGACTATCATGGTAGATCACATCTACAAGATGCCAGTAATCAAGACCGGCCCGTTTCAAATACCGGTCTTCAGTGGAAAATCCGAGTGGTTTAATCAGATGAAGTGTGGCTCCGATGACTGCACAAGTTCGTGCAATACTGCCCGTGTTCTGAGGGATTTCAGGTCGATGGAGAACAACATGGAGACTCTTCATAAAATACCTTTGAGTTCCATTGTATATATTTTTGATCTAAAGTCTAGGAGCACAGAGGTCTCAAGTGTCATTGACTTTAGCCTATACCTCTGTTATAAATCCTAAATTCCATGAAAATAACAGCACAGAATCAGAAAGGACCGGATAAGTGAAAGATTTCAGGAAAATGTGGACAGAACTCGGTTTGGACCTCGAGCTTCACGACCAGTTGATCCGGGACATGTCCATTCTCCACAAAAAAACACACCTTTCTCAACAGAACCGCCCCAAAAACATGGAACGTTTCGATCGTTCATTTCACGCCAGTCATGCCGGACGTGTAGCAGAAATTCTTGATTTCCGTAAGAACGGCGGCAAAATGATCGGGACGTTTTGCATCTTTGTTCCGGATGAAATAGCCCTGGCGGCAGGAGTTCTTCCTCTCCCACTGTGTGGGGGTTCAGGATGGTCAGTATCCTATGCCGACAAACTCTTCCCCCGTGATATCTGTCCTTTAATTCGCTCCACATTCGGAATGGCTTTTAGTAAAACCTGTCCTTACGCCTCTCTGGAAGATTTTGCCGTCGGGGAAACGACCTGTGATGCAAAGAAAAAAACATGGGATCTCCTGGGGATGAAGGTTATGGAAGTCCCCCAGAGGAGAAATGAAGCCGATCGAAGCCTCTGGCTTGAGGAAGTTTATAAATTCAGGGATATGGTCGAAGAACTTTCCGGCGTATCAGTAACAGCAAACTCTCTGCAAAACACGATCAAGCAAGTCAACCGGAAAAGATCTGCCCTCCAGCAAATAGATGAATTCAGAAAGCTGTCTGAGCCGCCCATCAGCGGACTGGATGCCCTCCTGGTTGCTCAAGTATCGATGAATCAGGACATAAATGCATTTATCAAAGACACCCAAGCCCTCATTGATGAACTCCAGCAGCGAGTGGACAAAGGCATTTCAGCATACAGTGAAAAAGGTAAAAGAGTGCTTCTTGCGGGCTCTCCATCCCCTATGGGATATGCCAAAGTTCATCACATCGTCGAGAGTTCGGGGCTGCAAATTGTGGCAGATGAATCCTGTACAGGGCTCAGGTACTTCCGTGACCTCGTCAATGAAGATCTTAGCGACCTGGATGAAATGATGGAAGCCGTGGCCGACCGGTATTTTGGAATCGACTGTGCCTGTTTTTCTCCTAATTCCGAGCGCATAGAAAACATCCGTCAGCTTGTCAGTGATTATAATGTCAATGGAGTTGTACAGAGCATTCTCCAATACTGTCACACTTACAATGTTGAAGCAAAAATAATTGAAAACTCTTTGAAAAAAATTGCGATTCCATCCATAAAGATCGTGACAGATTATTCTCAAGAAGATGTTGGACAGATTCGCACGCGGATAGAGGCTTTTGCTGAGCTTTTAACAGATTTGCCATGAACAGTTTTGTGGGAGTTGATCTAGGATCGAGAACAACGGAAATCATAGAACTGGCCGATGGGGTAATCCGTCATTCAGAGATCTTTGAAACAGGCCATGATCCTCTCCCTCTAGTCAAAGAATCGCTCAAACGTTTTGAGAATTCTCTTGTTGTAGCTACAGGATACGGCAGACACCTTATCAGTGAAAATTTCGGGACCCATCGAGTGACAGAAATCAAAGCCTGTGCCAAAGGCTCTCATTTTCTTTTTCCTTCCTGCCGGACGGTTCTCGATATGGGAGGTCAGGACTCGAAGCTCATTTATATGAATGAAAAAGGTACCGTCATCGATTTTGAGATGAACGACAGATGTGCCGCAGGAACGGGGAAATTTTTAGAGTTTATGGCACAGACATTCAGTATGGATATCGAAACGTTCATCCAAACCGCCCAGGAAGCGACAGATTACGTTTCCATCAACAGCATGTGTACGGTCTTTGCCGAATCCGAAGTGATCTCTCTCATCACATCCGGAAAATCCAAGGAAGAAATTGCGCTGGGCTTGCATGTCTCTATCGCCACTCGGCTGCATACTATGATTGCTAAAATCTCACTGGAAGAAGACATCTTATTCGTTGGCGGAGGGGCAAAGAATGACTGTCTTCATGCCCTCCTGGAAGACAAACTGAGGAGGACTATCAAGCGCCCCAAGGAGCCTCAGATGGTTGTAGCCCTCGGCGCAGCGCTCATCGCCTCCGAACTCTAGCTATCTATTAGCAAGAAAGAACTGCTATGAAAAAATACTTTTGTTTAAGTATCTTTTGTTTTTTATTGACTGCCTTTTTTGCCAATCCTTTGATCCTTGGACGGGAACAGAAAAAAACCGATTCCTTCCAGTATGAAGCCTCGGTCACCCTCAAACTCATCCAAGTCTATGTCTCATACAAGGATGGAAATCCGGTCCTGGACCTCACCAAAGAAGATTTCCTCCTCTATGACAACGGCCGGCCCATGACTGTGACCGATTTCGAGATCCACCGTCTTGCGCTTCCCTCTCAAAAAGATACGGAAGATTCTCCTCACATGAGCCGAAAGTTTTATCTGTTCCTCGATGCGTACCGAAACGACGGGATGGGATTGATAAAGGCCCGGACCACGGCCATGCACTTTATCGACACCCAGGTCCAATCCGAGGATGAACTAAGCCTTATCTCCTATTCTATCGACAGAGGACTCAATCTCCATATTCCCCTCACCACAGATCACAAAAAAATCCGGGAAGCCGTTGAGACGGTCAAGCTCTTTCCCTGGATCACTCCAGCAAACAACGGGGCGACCGATATGAAAGAAGCCCTGGATTTCACAGAAAGCCTTAACGAATTCGCAGTCTCTCTGCGTTACATCCCCGGTTACAAGCACATCATCCTGTTTTCGGCCGGGCTTCCCCGTGCCCTCCTTGAATCCGAAGACCCCCGCCTCCGCTTCGACCACGAAAGGCTGGCAAAGGAGCTGGCGTCCTCATCATGTTCCATCTTCACCATCGATACTCAGGGACTTAGAGATCTCACAGAAGGACGGGAGCAGAAAGGGGATGACTCCCTCAGACAGTTGGCATCTCTTACCGGCGGCCGTCACTTCAATAATGTCGACTATCGGGACGTCATTTCAGAAGGCATTCAGAATTCAACCGGCTACTATTACGTTCTCGGATACTCGGTTGAAGAAGCCTGGGACGGGAAATTCCACGAGATCAAAGTCGATGTCAAACAGAAGGGTGTCAGGATTCAAGTTCAGAAAGGCTATTTTAATCCAAAATCCTTCGCCAAGTTCAGCAAGCTGGAAAAGAGGCTTCATCTCATCAATCTGGCCACAAATCCTTCACCTCAGTTCGACTTACCGGAGGAAATCCCGGCCTTTTCCGGGTTTTGGGAGAATTCCAATTTATCGACTGTCCTCTTCCTGACGGAAATCGTACCCGCCGATTTAGAGGAGATTTTTGCCAACAAGGCTGAATTATTTACTCTGGTCTATGACCATGAGGGTGACTTGGTGGCAGAAGGGAAAAAAGACCTCGATTTTACCGGAGATCCGCCTGAACGAATCTGCACTTATACGTTCTTCCCCCAACCTCCGGGCAAGTATGACTACATCACCATCCTCAGGAATATAAAAACCGGGGCTGCCGCCAAAGCGATAAAGACCGTTGTTTTTCCCAAAAACGAGGAATTTAAGAATGCTCTTTCCGGACCGTTTCTCTTTGTCCCTGGGAGACGATCCCTGTGTCTTCATATAGAAATCAAACCTACAAAAGGGGAATCGAAAACTGAGGATATTAACCTGGAAGCCATTGCACCCCAGGTCGAAGGCCCGGTCTCACCTCTTGTGTTTGAGCTGAGCAAGGAGACTATAATCCTCTATGCTGTTTTCGGATTACGGGATGAGGCAAAGAACGAACAGGTTCCCGAATTCGTTGCACGACTTAAGCACAAGACAACGGAAGAAACCTACCCGCTGAAAATATTGAAACGGAACGATATCCGCACTAAGCAGAATAACACTCTTGTTTTAGAACTGAAGTTGACTCCTGTTCCATCAGGCGACTATGTCCTCGAAATCTCAGTTGTAAGATCAGATCATTCTGAAAGCCAGGTCTATTCCCAGGATATTTTCATTAGCTGAATCTACAAGCTGATCTCTGTGATCCCTTTCTCAATATCATGGAGTTTTTTCGCTATCCATGTGAATCGTTCTTATGGGGAATGGAATTTCGATACCTTCTTTCTTGTAGCGCTTATGTAACCTTTTAATAAATTCGTGTTTGATAAGATATTGATCAAAAAATTCTTTAGCTCGCAGCATCACATTAAAATTAATACTAAAGTCATCAAATGTATGGTAACGCATAAA
>JAZFSR010000257.1:0-2143 GCA_036446295.1 Candidatus Aminicenantaceae bacterium | reverse complement strand
AATTAAAGTAAACATCGACATTTTTTATGAATTATTCAGGTAAAAAGGAGTCATCATAATGAAGGGGTTACTCAAGCACAGGGCTGTTTCTCTATTAAGGATTTTATTGGGAATTTTTGTGGTTCTATTTTTGAGTTTTGGAATTTCCTATGCAGATCAGGAGGAGTATGAGTCTATTGGCGAGGATTCCTGCCTGGAATGTCATGAGACAGGAAAGACCGGCAAGATTATTGCCGATGACTTATCTCAGTCCATCCACGCCGGATTTGGGTGTTTGGACTGTCACTCTGAGAAAAGCACGATGCCTCATAAAGAATCCGATATCAAGGTGGGGCTCCACGGATGTTCTGCCTGCCATGAGGATGCCGCGGAGGAATACAAGGTCCATGGACGTCTGGGATTAGGAGAAGATGAAGATTTGCCGACCTGCACAATTTGTCATGGAGACCATGACATACTTCCTTCCACAGAAGCAGCCTCAAAAACGAATCCGGGCAATCTTCCCATGACATGTGGGGTCTGTCATTCAGATATCGATCTGATTGAAAAACATCAGATAAGAGAGAATCATCCCATAAATATCTATGACAGCAGCATCCACGGCACATCAGTTCAGGGTGGGCTAATGGAGGCCGCAACCTGTAACGACTGCCATTCCACAGAAGGAACGGCTCATCAAATTTATTCTCTGGGAAATCCCCTTTCTTCCATTAATCACTTCAACATCCCTGATACATGTGGGAAATGTCATGAGCCGGAGACAAAAGAATACTGGGACGGCATTCATGGACAGCTGGCTAAGCGAGGCGATACGGAAACACCCGTTTGCACACACTGTCATGGTGAGCACGGTATCATTTCTCCTAGCGATCCTGCGTCTCCTGTGTCCAAAGCCCAGCTGGCAGAGTCCACCTGCACGCCCTGTCATGAATCCATCACACTGACAGAGAAATACGGAGTGACCACCGGCCGGAGGCCGACATTCATTGACAACTACCACGGCCTCAAGAGTCAGTCCGGAGATCTTTTTGTCGCCAATTGTGCTTCCTGCCATGGGGTTCATCTCATTCTTCCCAGCCCGGACCCCAATTCTTCCGTCAATCCTGCCAATTTAACTCAAACATGCGGGGCGTGTCATCCCGGGATTTCGACCGAACTGGCGGCGGTACCTATTCATGAAGTTTTTATCCAGGCACAGGAAAGCAAAACTGTTAAAATTGTCAAAATTGTCTATATCCTTGCTATTGTCGTCATTATCGGGTTTATGGCACTCCACTGGCTCATTGATCTTTTCAGACAGATTGTTCTGGTCACCAAAAAACCTCAGGTGAGGAGAATGCTGCGCAGTGAAGTCTGGCAGCACACTCTGCTCATGGTGAGTTTTATCGTATTGGCCGTCACGGGATTCTGTCTGCGCTACGGCGACTCCTGGTATGCCAAAATTTTATTTGGCTGGGACCATGGATTTGCGATCCGAGGAATTATCCATAGGGTTTCGGCCGTGGTTCTTGTGTTTTCTTCTTTATGGCATATGATTTTTCTTATGACAAAAAGAGGCCGTACATTTATTAAGGATATGCTTCCGAATTTCTCGGATTTTAAGTATTTTGTCCAACGCATTAAATTTAATCTAGGATTATCAAAAGAAACACCTCAGTTCAAACGATTCAGCTATGTCGAAAAAGCGGAATACTGGGCTCTATGCTGGGGCAATATTGTGATGATCATCACCGGATTTTTACTCTGGTTTGACAACTTTTTTATAAAGTTCCTGCCGGATGGATTTCTTGAGGTTGCCCTGGTCTTCCACTTCTATGAAGCCATTCTTGCAAGTCTGGCCATCCTGATTTGGCATCTGTATTCGACAGTATTTAACCCCCATGTCTATCCCATGAATCCCTCATGGCTGACGGGGAAAATGCCCAGGGATCTGTATATCTATGAACATCCCGATGCAGAGATTGAAGAAGTGGAAGAATAAGGGTTCAAGGGGTCTAGGATTCCAGGGTTCGAGTGAAAAATATTAAAGAAGTATAAATAAAGAGTTCCAAATCACTTGAATACTAGAACCCTAGAATCCTCGAACACTAAGCTATACAGGACTCGGCTGGTTTTATGAATCCTCAGGTAAACTGGGGAATTC
>JAZFSR010000256.1:0-5468 GCA_036446295.1 Candidatus Aminicenantaceae bacterium | reverse complement strand
AGATCTCTCGCTTATTGTTAGAAGAGCACAGAAAACACTCATCGTCTTTGTTGTTCTTTTTATTTTTGTCGTTTTGTATTTCTGGAAGATTCAGGTACTGGATCACAAAAAATACTGGGAAAAATCGGAAGCAAACCGGATCAGAGAAGTCATTATTACACCTCAAAGAGGTCTTATCAGGGCGAGAGACAGAACGATATTGGCACGGAATATCGGTTCTTATAAGGTTTCCATTATTAGGGAAAATTGTGAGGATTTTGAAGATTCTCTTCAGAGGATTGCGGTTTTGCTCGATCTTGAAATAGAGGAATTAAGAGACCGAATTGATAAGTATAAAACTCTCCCATCATTTCGTCCGATTATCATAAAGGACAATCTAACTTTGCCAGAAGTGTCTCGGGTTGAGGCAAGAAGACTTGAAATGCCCGAGCTTCTTCTCCAGGCCGAACCTAAAAGGGATTATCCTTATGGGAAGTTTGCTTCACATGTTCTTGGGTATCTGCAGGAGATTTCGCTGGAGGAGCTCCAAACAGAAGCCTATGAGCAAAGACGACCCGGAGATCTTGTCGGAAAGACTGGAATTGAAAAGCAGTATGAAGATCGACTTCTCGGAACCGAGGGTCAGCTGCTCGAGATCGTAAATAGTATGGGAAAGGTTGTGGGCAAGGTCAGCGAGGAAAAACCAATCCCAGGAGATACAGTATGGCTCACTTTAGATGTGGATCTTCAGCAAACGGCAGAGGAAATCTTAGAGGGACGGGAGGGAGCGGTCATAGTTATGGATCCAAAGAGCGGAGGGATTCTTGCATGGGCCAGTTATCCCAACTTTGATCCAAACAAGTTCATAAACCGATTCACACCGGAGGAATGGACCGATCTTCGGGATAATCCCGATTATCCTCTTCAAAATCGGGTCATAAGAGGTCTGTACGCACCCGGTTCAGTGTTCAAATTGACTATGGGTTTGGCAGCGCTTCAATCCAGAACGATCACGGAAAGGACATCTTTTCAGTGCAATGGTCTTGTCCAAATCTATGGCCAGCCACGTCACTGCTGGTATGAACCGGGACATGGGAGGATGAACCTTATCTCGGCTATAAAGAATTCATGCAACGTTTTCTTCTATCAGACAGGGCGTTTGATGGAGATCGACACCATTGCCCACTATGCAAAGATGCTCGGTTTAGGAAAAAAGACAGGGATCGATATTCCCGGTGAAAAAGAAGGGCTTATGCCCACGACGGAGTGGAAGAGAACGGCTCGGGATGAACCCTGGTATCCCGGTGAAACAGTCTCCGTAGCCATCGGCCAAGGCCCGATGATTGTAACTCCTCTGCAAGTCGCCGTCCACACGGCCATTATTGCCAACAGAGGGGAGAAAGTGTTCCCTTATTTGATTGATAATAGGAGCCCTGGTGAGGAGGGAATTGTCGGAAATCGAAGACTCTCATCAAATCCAAGAGTCTCCATTGATGAGGCTCACTTTGAAAAAGTCATTCAAGGAGCCTGGTTGGCGGTCAATGATGGTGGAACGGCTGCAGCCGCTCGTGTATCCGGATTTGATGTGTGTGGGAAAACGGGATCAACTCAGACGATGAGCAGAGAAGTCATAGAACGGCTTGCTGAACAGAACATTGAGGTAAAAACTCATTCCTGGTTTACAGGGTTTGCCCCCAAAGACAATCCGAGAGTGGTTGTGACAATCCTCATCGAGTACGGTGGAGGGGGAGGGGCGACAGCGGCTCCACTTTCCAAGAAATTGTTTGAAATATTTAAGGAAAATTATGTTAGATAGGTCACAGATCGGAAATATCGATTGGATACTTATCGGTCTGCTTATTCTCAATTCTGCCATAGGTGTCGTTGTTATTTACAGTTCAGCACAGCATCTGTCCGGGGATTACCATCTCAAACAGATGTTTTGGATATTGATTAGCCTGATCGCTTTATTTGTCTTTTTGTCTATCGATTACAACTCTCTTGTTACCTATTCTTTTCCTTTTTATTTAATCTGTCTTTTCATTCTCTTTGGGATTTTGATTTTTGGTGTTTTTATTTCTGGAGCAAAAAGTTGGATAAGGCTGCCATTTATTCAAATTCAGCCGTCCGAAATCTGTAAGGTTGCCGTTATCCTATTTCTAGCACAAATATTTTCTAGATTTAAAAGCGCCTATTTGACATGGGGAAAAGCCTTTTTTTCCGGAGCTGTAATAGGATTGCCTATTATCCTAGTCGGATTCCAACCCGATTTAGGGACTGCTTTAAGTTATGTACCGATATTTTTGGGGGCTTTAATTCTGGCGGGTCTAAATAAAAAGATTGTTATTGTTTTTCTGATTCTAGCTGTCCTTTTTGGTATTGCCGGATGGAGCTTTATTTTCAAAGACTATCAAAAAGACCGTTTGACGACTCTCGTTTTTCCAGGCAAGGATCCTTTAGGAGCAGGGTATCAGATCATGCAGTCAAAGATAGCCGTTGGATCCGGGGGGTTTTTAGGAAAAGGATACTTGAAGGGCTCACAGAGCCAACTGCGGTTTTTGCCCGCCCGTCATACGGATTTTATTTTTTCTGTCATTGGGGAAGAGTTTGGATTTGTGGGAGTTGTTACTGTGATTCTGTGCTATTTCCTTCTTATCCTAAGGCTTTTCCAGTCTGTATTCAAGGCGAGAGATAGAACGGGAGTGTATATTGTTTTCATAGTCTCGATAATGATGGCCTCCCAATTTCTGATCAATGTTTTGATGACAATAGGTCTTTTCCCGGTAGCGGGAATTCCTCTTCCGTTTTTAAGCTATGGGGGGTCTTCTTTGCTTACGAACTATCTGGCTGTCTCTCTTGTGGTGAATGTGAGAATGAGAAGATATGTCAATGTTTGAAGGTGATTTAGAAGACATTCTGAAGCAGGTACAGAGACCGGGAAGATATCTGGGAGGGGAGTGGAATGAAGTCAAGAAAGATCCCACAAATGTCTATCTGAAAGTTGCGCTTGCCTTTCCGGATTTTTATGAAATAGGGATGTCCTACCTCGGGCAAAAAATTCTTTATGCGATAGTGAATGAACGACCGGATATTTTGGCTGAACGCGTCTTTGCTCCCGGCACCGATTTTGAAGCCCTCTTGAGAAAAAACAGGATGCCCTTATTTTCTCTTGAGAACAGGATTCCTCTAAATGAGTTTGATGTGCTTGGGTTTTCACTCCTCTATGATCTGAATTATTCCAATATCCTCACCATTCTGGACCTGGGTAATATCCCTATATGGGCATCAAAAAGAAAAGCTGTGTTTCCCCTTGTTATTGGAGGAGGGCCCGCGGTTTTTAATCCGGAACCTATTGCGGAAATTTTTGATCTTTTTCTCATCGGTGAAGGTGAGGAAGCATTCTTAGAAATCCTGGAAACAATTACCCGATTGAAAAAAAAGGGATCCTCTCGTGAATTTATCCTCAAAGACCTAACAAAAATCAGAGGCGTATACGTGCCTTCGCTGTACCACTCCTATTTACCATCAAGTTCTTCACTTCTTGCTGTGAAACCGGTACAGAATGCTCCACTAAAGATCAAAAAGAGGGTGATCCATCCGTTCCAAAATGCTCCTTTTCCAGAAAAAATTATTGTTCCGAACATCAGCGTTATTTTTGATAGGGTTTCCGTCGAAGTCTCTCGTGGCTGTCCTCAGAATTGCCGTTTTTGTCAAGCCTCCAACATTTATTTTCCATCAAGAGTCAAGGACCCTTCTTTTGTTGTCAATAAAGTTCTCAAATCCCTCCAGTCAACCGGTTATGAAGAGGCATCCTTGCTTTCACTTTCCATAAGCGATTTTCCTTATTTGCAAGGGACAATGAACGAGTTGATGGAAAGCTTAGAAAAAGACAAAATCTCTCTTTCTCTTCCTTCTATGAGGCCAAAGGGCTTAACTAAGGACGTCACGGATTGTCTTCTCCGAGTGAGAAAAACCGGATTCACTATTGTTCCGGAAGCCGGGACCGAGAGGCTGCGTAAGGTCATCAATAAGAATTTAAAAGATGAAGAAATATGGGAAGCGGCTTCCACTGCATTTTCTCAAGGCTGGAGAATGCTTAAGCTGTATTTTATGGTTGGACTTCCGACCGAACAGGAAGAAGACCTCCGTGGAATTGTCGAGATAGTCAACAGAATAATAAGCCTTGGAAGAAAAATATTAAATAGATTCCCTCAAATCAACCTCAGTATATCTTCTTTTATCCCAAAAGCTCATACACCATTCCAGTGGACTAGAATGGAAGACGAGCATGTCCTTAGGGAGAAACATGCCTATATCAAATCTCAATTAAAAAAGCATCGTTCTGTCCGTTTTAAGAATCACTCTATCCGGAGCTCTATTTTAGAAGGGATTTTTTCTCGTGGAGACAGGCGGCTTAATGCGGTCTTAGTTCGTGCCTGGGAGGAGGGCGCGCGTTTTGACGGCTGGAACGATTTTTTTAATTTTGATATCTGGAAAAGGGCTTTTGAAGCCGAAGGCTTGGATTACAGAATTTATCTGGTTGAACTGTCCAAGTCCGCGGCTCTTCCCTGGGATCATATCCAGACAGGGATTAAAAAGAAATATTTCCTTAAAGAGATGAAAAAGGCCTTAGTGGCAGAGAGCACAGAATCCTGTCTTGAAAAGGACTGTTGTGAGTGCCAGGGCTGTACACTCTGGACATTGTACGAAAAAAATTTTCCTGAAAAAATACCTAAATCTCCAAGGAAGAGACATCCCTTAGGAAAAAAAGCACAAGAGTCTTTTAGATACAGGGCCTCCTATTCAAAGCTCGGACAGGCGCGATTTCTGTCCCATAATGATCTAATTAATATTTTACAGCGCGGTTTTCGGAGGGCCGGTGTTGGGATCCAGTTTTCCGAAGGATTTCATCCTAAAATGATCATGTCCTTCCTTCCCGCTCTTCCTCTTGGAATGGAGGGGAGGGAGGAAGTATTGGAGTTTAAATCTCCATATAAATTTTCAGAAAAGGACTTTTTATCTCATGTGAATACTGTTCTTCCCCAGGGAATCCGGTTTTCTGGATTAGCAAGAGTGGACTCACATCGTCCTTCCATGACCAATGAGATTCACGGTTTTATCTATTCATTCATTCTCGACAGAATTCAAATCGAGCAACTTTTTGAAAACTGGATCAATAAAAATGGATCCTTAAAAAACGGATGGAGTGATTCCCTGTTGGATAAATTAAGAGAAGGTGCAGAAATTCATGAACCCGGTGCGGTTGAAAAAATCGAATTTTTCGAAAAACAGAATAAATTCCAATTGTCCGTTAGATTTGATAAAAGCTACTCTGTGAGAATCCAGGACATTGTTAAAAAAATATTCCTCATCGACAATCCTGTTTTTCTCATAAGCCGGGAAAGAGTGATTTTCAATTAAGGCTTGACCTGAAATTTAGTCCGTAATATTATCTAACGGATGAAAAAAGCATTGAGGAGGAGAGAGTG
>JAZFSR010000255.1:0-6140 GCA_036446295.1 Candidatus Aminicenantaceae bacterium | reverse complement strand
ATCAAGCTTCATCTCAACTTAGAGGCGGCGAGGAAGCAGGGGATTGTGTTTGAAGATTATATCATCGAAAGAGCTGACGAGATCGTAAATCAAGATAAAAACAAGGTCTTTAAAATTGAGTGATAATGAAAAAAATCTTCGGATTCACTCTCCTATCGATCTTTGTTTTTGTGGCTGGACTTGTTTTTTTTCTTTTTCTTCATTTTCATATCAGTAAACCAAAAATCGAAGGTGAAGCCTCTATGCAGGGGCTTCATGAACAAGTGCGAATAGTCACGGATGAATGGGGTGTCCCTCACATTTTTGCAGCCAATGAAGAGGATTTGTTTTTTGCCACAGGATTTATTCATGCCAAGGAAAGAATGTGGCAGATGGACCTGACAAGACGAGCCGGTTTCGGTCGTCTATCGGAGATTTTAGGGAAAGCGGCATTGAATCAAGATAAAATTCTTCGGAATTATGGCATGAAGGAGGCGATCCTCAAAGACTTCAGTTTGCTTTCATCCAAGGTGAAAAACTTTCTTCTGGCGTACAGTCGGGGAGTTAACGCTTGGATGAAAACAAGGAAATTCCGCTGGCCTCCCGAGTATGTCCTTTTGCGCTGTCGTCCGGAACCATGGACCCCATTGGATTCTTTGGCGGTTAAACAAGTCATGGCTTTTCTGCTCTGTGTGGACCTTGAAAGTGAGGCAGTGAGGGGAAATCTGGTCCGGCGTGTTGGAGTAGAAAAGGCACTGGAAATATTGGAAGAAGACATTACTTCACTCCCTCCGGAACTGAAAGATCTGTCCCCAATAGAAATGAAATTGACTTCCGAGTTTCAAGGCAGCAACAACTGGGTGATTTCAGGAGAGAGGACAAATTCAGGAAAACCTCTTTTAGCCAATGATCCTCACCTTGAAATCAGTATTCCTCCCATTTGGTTTGAGATTCATTTGAAGAGTCCTACAATCAATGTGATAGGCGTTTCTCTGCCAGGAGTTCCTTTTGTTCTCATCGGACATAATGACTTCATAGCGTGGGGAATTACCAATTCCGCTGCTGATGTCCAAGATCTCTTCATCGAAAAATTAAACGACTCGAAAGACAAGTATTTGGATGAGAATGGATGGAAGCCTTTATTGAAAAAGGAAGAACAAATCTGGATAAAAGGCAAAAAGGATCCGATCAAGTTTGATGTATTCTGGACGTCTCGCGGTCCGATTTTATCTCCTCTTATTTTAAACAGCGATGTGCCTTTATCATTGCAATGGGTCACACATGAAGGAGGCCAAGTCGCGGATGCATTTTATTTAATGAATAAAGCAAAGTCCTGGGAGGATTTTTCAGAGGCTCTCAAAATGATGGATGCTCCATCTCAAAATTTTGTGTATGCCGACAAGGAAGGAAATATCGGATATTACTTGAGCGGTAAGATTCCTGTTCGTTTGAAAGAGTCCGCTCTTTTCCCCTATCCTGCCTGGAAGGAGGAAGGGCAGTGGCACGGCTTCCTTGCGGAAGAGGATAAGCCCAACGTCTATAATCCTCAAGAGCAGGCCATTGTGACGGCCAACCAAAAAATTGTTCCTCAAGATTATCCTTTCTATATTAGTGTGGACTGGGATGCTCCTTTTAGAGCAAATAGGATTAATGAACTTCTAGAGCAGAGAGAATCGCACAGCGTTGAATCGTTTATGAAAATACAGAACGACATTTATAATAAAAAAGCGGAGCTATTTCTGCCATTTCTTCGGGATGTCGAGAGTACGGAGGAGAGTTCACAAAGGGGATTAAGTCTGTTGAAAAACTGGGACCTGCAGATGGGAGGAGGCGCAGCACCCGCATTATTCAGTGTTTTTCTTGAGATTTTATCAAAAGAGGTATTTTCGGATGAACTTGGAGAAGATTATGAAAGTTTTAATCTAAGAAATAGGCGTAAACGGGCAGGCTTGCTCCGCCTCATGTCTTCTCCTGAAGCTTCATGGTGGGATGATAGGAACACCAAAAAAATTGAAACATGGGAAGACATTATTAATCGAAGTATGAAGATAGCCTACGACTCAATGACAGAAGAGCAGGGATCTCAAGAGAATTGGGATTGGAAGCACTTGCATTCACTGCAATATAAGCATGTCCTTGGTCAGGTTCCTCTTTTTAAATTTTTTAATTCAGGGACATTCCCGATCACTGGCGATCGTTTTACAGTTAAGGCTTCTTTTTCTAAAAATTATAAGACAACACACGGGGCCTCTTACCGGCTGATAGTGGATTTGTCGGATTGGGCAAATTCTGTCTGTGTGTTAACTTCCGGCCAAAGTGGGCATTTTCTCAGCAGGAATTACGATGACCAGATCTCTCTGTGGCTTGAGGGCCTGTATCATCCAATGTTGTTTACGCTTCAGGATATCGAATCGAATTCCCAGGGAATTTGGATTCTGAAGCCGGTTGTGATTAAAGACATCAACTAACCTGGATAATTCACGAATCGGGAGAAGAACAAGTTAGAAATATTATTTATGAAAGTAAAAAAGGTTCTGTCCTTTGCCGATCCGGACAGAACTCTCTATGTGTGCATGAGTTTTATTTATGGCCAAATGGCAGGCTTTCTTTAAAACTTCTCCTCTGCTTAAATATGCGAGTAGAGCAGATGAAAAGAAACATCCTGTGCCATGTACCATCGCATCGATTTTTGTTTTCTTGAAGACATGATGGTTTTTCCCATCATACAAAACATCGGTTGTTTCTTTTTCAAGATGGCCCCCTGTGATCAAACATGGAGCCAAACAAAGTTTGAATATTTTCACGGCGGCTTTTTTCATTTCTCTAAGAGTTTTAACTTGAAATCCTGCGATAAGGGCAGCCTCCTGAGCATTAGGTGTGAGGACGGTTATTTGCCCGGCGATAGCTTTTATGTATTCAGAGATGGCTTCCGGTTCGAGTAGCCAGGTTCCTGAGCTGGATTGAAAAACCGGATCAACAACCCTGGGAATGAGGGAATTCCGGGATAAAATATTTGAGACAGCAGGAATGTTTCTTTTACAGCCCAGCATGCCTACTTTTATACCGTAAAGTTTGACATCATCCCCCAGACTTCTGTATTGGTTCATAATCATGTTTGGAGGAGGACAATAAACCTTGTGGACCTGCTGAGTATTTTGAGCTGTCAGTGAAGTGATGACTCCCATCCCTGTGAAACCGAGGTGCTGAAAAACGTTTATATCGAGAACGACACCTGCCCCTGAAGTCGGATCATACCCGGCTATGGTCAAAAGGACTTTTTCCATGATTGTATCAACCTTATTCGGTCATGGAAATTTTTACCAAACTTCCCTAACCATGTCAACTTTTACCGGCATCTTTACGATTGTCCCAACCATATGATATTATAAAATGTGATTGAAAAATGAATGTCAGAGCAAACATTCTTGTACGTGGAAGGGTGCAGGGTGTTTTTTTTCGTGACTATACACAAAGATGTGCCGTCTCTCTTGGTGTCTTCGGCTGGGTGAAAAATCTGGCTGGTGGAGAAGTTAAAATTCTGGCTGAGGGGAAAAAAGAGAGAATTGAAGACCTGCTCGGATTTGTCAGAAAGGGGTCACCCCTGTCTCGGGTCGAAAGTCTGGATATCGAATGGACATCCTATATAGGAAATTATGAAAAATTTCGGATCACTGGCTGAATTTACGAAAAATCCTCTAACCTGAATAATTCATAAAAAATGTCTATATTTCACGTAATACACATAATATCAAGAGTTTACATGAGTATTTTCGGTGAGCAGACAAATAACTTTGTTATCCTTTGTAATATTCTATCATAATCGACATTTTTTCCCACGAGGCGAGACGATTTCACCGTATCTGGGTTGTTGCGGCGGGTTCGCGGTGAAATACCACAGCTTCACCCACCACGCCTACCATCTACGAAAAACTCGTCTCGTGAATTATCCAGGCTAATATTGATAGTAATCCTTGAAAGGATTCGAGGATTCTAGGGTTCAAGGATTCAAGTGTTTTTTTTCTTTAGAAATATTTCTTGGCATTCCCTGGAGCAGAAATAATATTCTTTTCCGTCTTTTAACTTTTTTATGGCATCTTCTTTCGGAAGATAAGTTTGACAAATTTCGTCTTTGACCATTACTCCTGAAAGACTTTTTGAGGGACGTTCTGCTTTAGGAATGGTTCTGTTACCTAAGGCCTGGATAAAACGGAATATTCTCAGGCCTGAATAGATTAGGAAAGCGAAGAAAATAATTCGAACAAGTCCTGGCCACATAATTTTAATGTAGACGATTTCCGGTTCGCTGTCAATCGAGAAGCTTCCGTGCCAATTTACTTGATTCTTCACTGTCTAAAAAGTAATATGAAAAGGATTTTATAAATATTTATTTCTTATTTTATTTTTGCTTAAGAGGATAGATAATGGATTTTTTATTCTCCCAGGAACAAAATATTCTTAGAGAAGCCATAAAGAACTTTGCACAAAAAGAGATCAAACCTCTTGTAAAGGACAGTGATGAAAAAGGTGTTTGGCCGGAAATATTTACAAAAAAGCTGTCTGAAATGGGATTGCTGGGTATTATTATCTCTCCTGAATACAATGGATCAGGTTATTCAAATGTGGATTATGTCATCATTCTCGAAGAACTGTCGAAGGTTGATCCTTCAGTTGGGCTTACTGTTGCCGCACACAATTCACTTTGTTCCAACCATTTGAATCTTTTTGCCAGTGAGGAACAGAAACAAAAATATCTTACACGTACTGCATCCGGCCAAACTCTTGGAGCATGGGGCCTGACTGAACCTGAAGCTGGTTCAGACGCCGCTGCCATGAAAACAAGAGCTGTGAAAAATGGGGATCATTGGATCCTCAATGGGACTAAATGTTTTATCACCAATGCAACTCTGGCTGACATCGCAGTGGTTCTGGTAAAGACAGATCCCGAAAAGGGACGGCATGGCATTTCCGCTTTTATTTTAGAGAAGGGGATGAAGGGTTATAGTGCAGGAAAAAAGGAAAACAAATTGGGGATAAGGGCTTCCGACACGGCAGATCTCATTTTTGAGGATGTTAAAGTTCCAGCTGAAAATTTGATTGGAGAAGAAAATAAAGGATACTCTCAGGCCATGGCCATTTTAGATGGGGGACGGGTGAGTATAGCTGGGTTTTCTCTAGGAATAGCTGCCGGAGCCCTGGAAGCCAGCCTCAAATATGCTAAAGAAAGGATTCAATTTAACCAGCCGATTGCCAAATTTCAGGCTATACAGTGGATGCTTGCCGATGGTTTTACCGAACTGGAAGCCGCTCGACTTTTGACCTATAAAGCGGCCTTCCTGGAAGATCAAGGAAAAAAGATCGTAAAGGAATCAGCGATGGCCAAGCTTTTTTCCAGCGAACTGGCCGTTAAAGTTTCATCGATGGCTGTTCAAATTCACGGCGGTTATGGTTTTATTAAGGATTATCCGGTAGAGAAATTCTACAGAGATTCCAAGCTGGCAACCATAGGAGAAGGGACATCTGAGATCCAGCGGTGGATCATTGCCCAAAAGGTGCTGTCTGAGTATTGAATGATCAACATCGCTCAGGAGATACTCAAGGGAAATCCCCTAGCTATAGCTAAAGGGATTACTCTTGTTGAAAATAAAAATCCGGAAGCCCAGGAAGTCTTGAAGGATATTTTTCCTCACACGGGAAATTCAATCATTATTGGGATTACCGGTTCTCCAGGTTCTGGGAAAAGCACTCTTGTCGACCATCTCATAGAATCTTTTAAAAAGAAAGGGAAGAATATCGGTATAATTGCTGTCGATCCTTCCAGTCCTTTCAGTGGAGGAGCTATCCTTGGAGACCGGATCCGCATGATGCGTCACAGCACTGATCCCAATGTTTTTATCCGGAGCATGGCGACAAGAGGACATCTTGGAGGATTGGCCAGAGCCTCTGGAGAAGCCATTTCCATCCTTGAGGCTTCAGGGAAAGATGTCATTCTTGTTGAAACAGTAGGAGTGGGACAGGATGAAGTGGAAGTTGTCAAACTTGCAGATATTGTTCTAGTTGTGTTGATTGCGGGTGTCGGGGATGAAATACAGGCATTTAAGGCTGGTATAATGGAAATTGCCGATATTTTTGTTCTGAATAAAGCCGATTCTTTAGAGTCGGAT
>JAZFSR010000254.1:0-3410 GCA_036446295.1 Candidatus Aminicenantaceae bacterium | reverse complement strand
ACAAAGACGGCCACTACAGCAAGAATAATGAGAATTATCCATAATCCTTCCATTATTTCCTCCTATAAATAAAATGGAAAAACACATTTATCCAATTCATTTAATAATAAACATTTTCATAACTCAAAAGTCAAATGTATGGTATTTATTTAGGTTATTTGAAGCCGTTTATACAAAGGATTCGAGGATTCTAGACCCCTTTAAATCCACAATGAATTTTTATTGACACGTTCATTATACGGTGATATAGTTTTTTATTAAACCCCCTACTAATAAGCTCATAATAATTTTATCTTATAGGAGGTCTCTCAAATGTCTTCATTAAAAGAAAAATTCCGCTCTAAGATCGAGCCAATGCGAACCTCTGTCAAAACGCTCCTCAAAGAGCACGGCGACACAAAAATTTCCGAAGTTACCATTGCTCAAGCGTACGGCGGCATGCGTGCAATCAAATGTATGGTCACGGAAACGTCCGCTCTCGATCCGAATGAAGGAATCCGTTTTCGCGGTTTCAACATTCCCGAACTGCAAGAAAAACTACCTAAGGCTCCCGGCGGCGAAGAACCCCTCCCCGAGGGAATCTTTTATCTTCTTTTGACAGGCGAACTGCCCACCGAGGATGAAGTCAAAGAAGTCACAAACGAGTGGCGCGAACGCAGCGCACTTCCCGATTACCTCATCGATGTCCTCAAAGCCCTTCCAAAGGACACACACCCCATGACACAGTTTTCTGTTGGCATTCTCACTCTCCAGAAAGACTCTGTATTTGCCAAAAAATACAGAGAAGGAATGAGCAAGATGGATTACTGGGATCCCATGTACGAAGATGTCATGAATCTTCTGGCCAAGCTCCCGAACCTGGCCTCATACATCTACCGCAGGTCATACAAAAACGATGTGCATATTCCTGCCGATCCAACCCTGGACTGGGGCGGAAATTTCGCACACATGATCGGCGTCGAAGATGAGGCGTTTAAGGAACTCATGCGGATTTATCTTGTCATTCACAGCGACCATGAAGGCGGAAACGTATCAGCACATACCACTCACCTTGTCGGCTCCGCTCTGTCCGATGCGTATTACTCCCTTTCGGCCGGAATGGACGGATTGGCCGGACCTCTTCACGGTCTTGCCAATCAGGAAGTTCTTCGCTGGATCATGGAAGTCAAAGAAGATCTCGGCGGAGTCCCCACCAAAGATGAACTGATCAAATATTTGTGGGACACACTTAACTCCGGAAAGGTCATTCCAGGTTACGGACATGCCGTTCTCAGGAAGACCGATCCCAGATACGCCGCACAGCGCACCTTTGCCCTTAAACATCTTCCCGATGATGAAATTTTCAAAGTTGTCAGCTCCATCTATGAAGTGGCCCCCGATATTCTAAGAGAACAAGGAAAGGCAAAGAATCCCTGGCCGAACGTCGATGCCCACTCCGGATGTCTCCTTCTCCACTATGGAGTCACGGAATATGATTTCTACACCGTTTTCTTTGGTGTATCTCGAGCCATCGGAGTCCTCTCTTCATTGATCTGGGATAGAGCCATCGGCCTGGCCCTCGAACGCCCGAAAAGTGTCACGACCGAATGGATGCTCGCTCAAGTTTAGCGCTGTTTAGAAATTAGACCACAAATCAAAAAAAAGAGGGGTGAGAGATCACCCCTTTTAATTCTTCCGTAAAAACATGAGATCGCTTCGCATTACTCGCGATGACAGGCTATTTTTTTCCGATTGCGATTAGATCAATAAGCATCGAAAATCCCGTCTCTTTCTTTCCCGCTCCCGGACCGACAATGGTGACATCTCCGAGAGTGTCTGTCGAAACCGTCAAAGCATTGGCAGCCCCCATGACTCCTGCAAGAGGATGAGTAAGATCGATTTCTTCCGGCCCCACAGAGGCTTTCACATAATCCCCTTCTCTCCACACTTTGCCGATGAGTTTAAACCGTTTTCCCCGATTTAGCGCATCAGCGATGGCGGTAGCCGTGATACCGGTGATACCTTCGCAGGGATAATCAAATGGCTGTCCATCTGCTCCGAACACAACCTTGGCCAAAATGGTAACTTTCGCCAACGCATCCCACCCTAGAACGTCCGCATCAGGAACAGCTTCGGCATACCCAAGCTCCTGCGCTTTGTTTAGAGCATCTTCATAAGACAGCCCCTCTTCCATTCGCGTTAAGATATAATTTGTCGTTCCGTTTAGAATTCCTTTGATTTCTAGCACTTCACTTCCGGCAAGGGTTTCTCTGATAAGATTGAGAACAGGAGTGCCGCTCATCACAGTCCCTTCAAATAGGAACTTTTTCTTTTTCTGTCGTGCAAGTTCGGAAAGCTCTCTGTAGAAAAGAGCGACAGGTCCTTTATTTGTGGTCACGACATGCTGTCCCTGTTCCAAAGCCTCCCGGACATGGGAGGCGGCAGGTTCCCCTGTTTTGATATCCGTATAGGTAGCCTCCAGCATCACATCGGCATTGGCCTGACGAGTCATTTCCAGTGCATCTCCATCAAAGGAATCCTTGGCATCGTCTGTTATTTTTTTCCCGGCCTTTGTTTTCTCCAGAGCCTGCCGCAAGTCAAGGCCATTCTTGTTGAGAAGGCTCCCTTTGAGTTCATCAGAAATTCCCACAACCGAATACTTCAGCCCAAAATTCTTTGAAAGAGATGCTTCTTTTTCCAAGATTAATTCAGCCAAACCCTGACCAACCGTTCCAAACCCTACGAATAACAATTTCATAATGAACCTCCTCAGCTTATTTTTTAGATCTCTTTATATTAGTCTATCTAGACCCCAAGAAATTAGCAAGAGTGCTTTTTCCTTGCCCGTAGGATTTTATTTAAGTAAAATGAAATTCCCAACATGGGAAAGCATACCATCAAACTTACAAAACTCGGGGGACACTATGTTTTATAAACTTCTGTCGGATAGGGACCTCAAAGCCATGGATGCCCTTCTCGATTCATACGGAGGAGCCAAAGGCGTCCAGGAAAAAATCGAGGACATGCGGAGTTATGAACAAAGAAAAAAGAAAGCTCAGGATTTGGGCTATGGAGAGATGCTGGACAAGGCTGAACAGCACGTGAAACACTTTCCCAAAGTTGAAGATTACATCCATGAAAATAATATCTCTGTGACTAAAAAAGGGATCTGCAAAACTCAAGTCTCCGGATTTCAAGGGGCTATACCCACTTCAGAATCCGTGCGATTGACAAAAGAAAATGGGACCATATTTTTCCCTACAGAAATGATTTCTGTCGTTGGATTAACGGATGACTATGTTTACAGCGGAGATCTCCTTGCCACACTGACAATGGCGGAAAACCTTCTAGGCGCCAGTAAATTCTGCTCTACAAACCTTCTGGGCACCCCGCTGCCGGAAGAAAGATTTGCTCGAATCGAAAAAGTCACA
>JAZFSR010000253.1:0-9245 GCA_036446295.1 Candidatus Aminicenantaceae bacterium | reverse complement strand
TTCATAACGTGCATTATTTTTCTAAATAATGCACGTTATGAAAGCCAGGCCCCAAACTTGAATAATTTGAAGAAACGCATTAGAATAGCTTCTGCTCCAGTGTGTTCTTTTACTAAGAATAGCTCCAGATTTTATGAGTGCGGAAGTGGCGGAATTGGTAGACGCGCAAGCCTCAGGAGTTTGTGGTCCTTGTGGCCTTGGGGGTTCGAGTCCCCCCTTCCGCACCATCCTTTAACACGTAACACGGACATATGTCCTCCCAAGCAGAAGCCGTGCAAAAATCTTGAGGAGTTTTAATTGAAAAAGACAGCCGCATTTGTTCTTTTCCTTCTGCTATCTCTGATGATCTCCGGAGAGCCCGCGCATCAAAAGACTCAAAAACGAAGTCTTCCCGAGAGGTTTGCTAATTGGCTTGAGGAAGAAGTTGTCTACATTATAGCTCCGTTAGAGGAAGAAGTATTTCTCCAGCTCCAGTCTGACCGGGAAAGGGATCTTTTTATCCAGGCTTTTTGGGCTCAGCGTGATCCATCGAAGGGCGATAATGAAAATGAATTTAGAAAGGAACATAACCGCCGTATTAATTATGCCAATCAATATTTTGGCAGAGCCACTCCCAAAGCCGGATGGAAGACTGCCCGGGGGCGAATGTATATCATCCTGGGTGAACCCAATGACCGTATTCGGTTTGAAGGCAAGAATCAAGTCTATAATACCGAGGTTTGGTTTTATCAGGGTCTCTCAAAAGTGGGGCTTCCCCCCGGATTTAACCTAGTTTTTTTTCAGCAAGGTGGAGTAGGCGAATACATACTTTATAGCCCATTGAAAGACGGACCTATGGCGCTTCTCACGTCGGATTTCGGTGACCAGACAGACCATCTGTCCGCCTACCGGAGGCTCCGGGATCGTGAGCCGGAATTGGCGAATTTTTCTCTTTCTCTGATTCCGGGAGAAGGCCCGGATATTTCGGGACGTCCGAGCATGACCTCAGATATTCTATTACAGAGGATCGAAACCACTCCCATGAGGACGTTTAAGGATAAATACGCGCGGAAATTTCTTGATTACAAAGATATAGTCGAAGTGGAATACACCGCCAATTATATCGACAGTGACTCATTGGTTAAAGTGATCAAAGATCCTTCAGGAATCTATTTTGTTCATTATGCCATTGAACCTGAACGACTCTCGGTCAACCAGATTAATGAAAAATACTACACCGTGTTGAAACTCAACGGTTCTGTCTCAGATTTGGATGGAGAAACTATTCATCAGTTTGAAAAAGAGATCAGATTAGAATTCGATAAGGAGCAAATTCAACAGATCAGTCAACGTCCCCTCGGTATCAGGGATATGTTTCCCCTTATTCCAGGTACGTACAAGGTGTCTATTCTTGTTAAAAATGAAATCTCCAAAGAGTTCACATCACTGGAAAGAAATCTTCTTATTCCCAGTGAAAAAGACTCTTTTCAGATGACCTCCATTCTTATGGGATACAAGAAGAGAGACAATCCGCCTCCGGAGAACCGGCTCCGTCCCTTTCAAATGGGGAAATATCAGATATATTTTCACGCCAAGAGAGTGTTCCTCATGCAGGATGAATTGGTGTTGACGTTTCAGATACACGGGATGTCTCAGGAGTTAAAGGACAGGGGCGAGCTCAAATATACCTTTCTTAAAAACGATAAGGAATTCAAAAGTTTTACAAAACGGATAACCGAATATGACGAGGTTCCTGATTTCGTCGAACAGATTTCGCTCCAAGAGTTTTTCCCTGCGCATTATAGGGTTCGGGTGACACTCCAGATCGAAAAGCAGGAGGTCCTGTTCGAAACAGATGAATTTGACGTCACCCATGTTGAGTCCATTGCACGCCCCTGGATTTATTCTCAACTCTTGGCGGCGACGGATGATCCTGCCTATGCGTACATTATTGGGCAACAATTTTTTAACAGCGGTAAACTCCAAGACGCCCTGGAATACTTGGAAAATGCCTACAGCAAAAAGCCGGACAATGAAGTATTTGCCCTAGGTCTGTCCCGAATCTATGCGGAGCTAAAGGAGTATACGAAAATTGTTCCGATCTTGGAACCCCTCATGAACCTTCCCGAATCGCCGTCCTATGATGTTCATTTCCTGATGGGAGCAAGCTACCGGGAATTGGGAGAGTTTGGCAAAGCCATTGAAGTGTTCGACAAAGCCATCCAACAATTTGGCGTCAATCCCTTAGTTTTGAATGCCTTAGGCGGGTGTTATTATAGATGGGGACAATTATCCAAGGCCCTCACTACCTGGGAGAAATCCCTGGAGATAAATCCCGAACAGCCTGAAATCCGGAAAAATGTTAAAGCCATTAAGGAGAAAAGATGATAAAAAAACAACTGACTTTGTCCTTCTCTTTATTTTTGGCTTTTTGTCTCCTCCTCTCGGTATCCTCCTGCCGCTATTATGCACTAGAAAAAAAGCTTGGTCCTGATAATGCAGATTTTATAAGCAAAGTCAGATATATCATTTCTGAAAAAGAAAAACGGGTTTTTCTAGAGATCCCGGATGATGAAAAAAAAGCATGGATAGAAGAGTTTTGGAAACAGCGTGATCCCGATCCCGCGACGGAGGAGAATGAGCTGAAAATGGAGTACTTCAACAGAATTGAACAGGCTGACAAAATGTTTAGAACCGAGCCAAAACCAGGATGGATGACGGATCGCGGTCGGATCTTTGTCCTTTTTGGCCCTCCTATGAACAAGGTTTTTTTTCCTATGGGCAGTGGCCCTCAAGGGAAGTGTGGAGAAACCTGGTATTATGGGGGATTTCCCATCGCTTTTGTGGATGAAAACTGTACGTCGAATTTTAGACTCATCACTTATAACCTATCAGGGGTGAGGGAATTCAATTTGCTCTATATGCACGAGCTTAATCTTGCCCAAGCTGGTGCTCAGCAGACTCTCCAGGGAGAGCAGAAATTTTATAACTTTATCTGGAAAGTGAAGAAGACTCTGATCCGGGAAAACCGTGTAGAAGGAAGCGTTTCCATTCAAGTCCCCTATGCAAGTATTTGGTTTTCGGATAAAGACGATAAGCTTGTCACAACTCTTGATCTCAATCTTGAATTACAGAATTCAAAGGGTACGATTGTTTGGGAGTTCACTAAGGATTATAGAGTTGAAACGACAGTGGACGAATTGAAGAAACACAGGGCGAAACAATACGATATTGAGGTTCTTTTTGTTCTTACCGATGAACTGGAGATACTTAGCGAAGGAGGGAATAAACTCATCGCCTATCTCGTCAATCAGACCGGAGGAGAAAAGCTAAGGAAAATCATGGATTTTAAGGTTAATAAGGAGTGAGTCTTTGGTGTCTCTCCACTGGTCTAGAATGTAAATCTCAGGCTGAATTTGAAGGTTCTGTTTCCATAGGCGCTGGTGACATCGCCGTAGGTGGAGTATCTCTCAAATGTTGGGGGTTGGTCCATGCCTGCAGAATAGTCGATATATCCGCCTGGATTAGACGAAATGACGTAACCGCTTCTACCCAGAGCGTTGAGAATGTCGATGTATCCGCCAACAATGAAATTCTTCCCCATGTGGAATCTTTTTTCGATTCTGATATCGAGAGTTGTCAGAGAAGGAAAACGGCGAGTCCCAATTTCTTCCGTGGCAACAGTGTAGACGTCTCCATCCCATTTGTATGTCGGATCGTCGGGCAGATAGACAGTGACAGATCTGGCCCAGGGACTTCCGGACATGTGGTTGAAGTAACCGCTGACAATGATGTCCCAAGGGAGGATGACTGTACTCTGGATTTTGATATTGAGCGGACGGTCCTGCCCTAATCTTCCGTCAGAGAAGACAAAAGAGTTAGGCGTATTGAAACTTCCTGAGACTCCGGAAGAGTCTCCGTAATTTCCACCAATGTTGCCCCAGGTCTTGCTCCATACTAAGGAGGCCAAAAGCTGCCAGCGATCGGACATTCTTTTATTGAAGATTAGCTGAAGGGCCATGTATTTTCTGTAGGAGCCTTCAACATTTGTTAAAAAGTAATGAGTATCAGGAGCCTCCGCTAGTTCAACATAGGCATAGGAATCTATATCATCTTCCGTTTGGAATAGTCCGTCGTCACCCGGATCGGTGAAATTGAATTTTTCCCAATAGGGGCTGTTTTCAGCATAACCCTTCCAGGCGTCGTCTTTTCCGAGGCCATAGTCATTTACATTTTCGAAGATATTTTTTTTATGTTTGTAAATAGCCATGAGAGTGACACTAAAATCTTTGGCCATTTCTCGATCGATTCCGAAGGTGAGTTCATCGGTGTAGGGGGCTGTTGCATCGAGGTCGACTTCCCTTTCGAGTGAAAAGGTGAATGGATCGGGAGGCAGGTAAATCAGGTCAAATCTGTCGACGGACGGATCGATGGTTCCATTCTGATTGTCATCATACCAATACCACTCTCCGGAATTTGGATAATTGGGATTAGCGAGAGAGTAGTACTGGATCATCAAATACTCATTGTATCTGGACCAGGAACCTTTAACATTGGTTTTTCCGTCCCCAAAAAGATCATAGGCAAATCCCAATCTGGGAGAAAAGTGAGTCCAGGTAAAAACATCCATGGCAGGGAGTGTGTAATTGCTGAAAGGGGACTCTCCAAGAGTGGCAAGTAAACCATATGGATCGGCAGATGCAGCCTTACTTTGTTCGGGAAACGAACCTTTGGAGGTGTCGAATCGGACGCCAAGATTCAGAGTGAGTCTATCTCCAATGGTGATACTATCCTGGATAAAGGCCCCCAGGTGAGTCATTTTATTTTTCTGGACAGAGCTTCCCTCGATCGGACCGCAAATGAAAGAATAGATAGTATACCTGTATGGATCGGACAGGGTAGGATAGGAAGGGCCGCCTTTATAATAATTGATTCCGAATGGATTTTTTCTCCACCAATCCCAATTTCCGCTTGTGGCTTCGAATTCCGCTCCGGCCTTGAATTCATGAGAGACACCAAAGAGATTATCCTTGAACAGGGTGACCGTGATATTGGGATTAAATCGTTTCCGAAGATAGGTTTCTTCATACCGAGGATTATTTCTGTAAATATCGTAGTACCTGTCATAAAACTGAGGTGCATACGAAAGAGCATATTCGCTAAAGGGAATAGGGAAAAAGCGGCTGATGTAGCCCATGCGTATATCGACAAACAGGTTTTGGTTGAGAATCCAGTTTATCTGTCCGGAGAGGGTGTTTCCTTTTTCTCCGGCCCAGGTTGTTGTAGCGGTTATATCCCTGAAAGAATCGATGCGGTTAGTGTAGAAATCCTCGGTGATTGTACTCAGATTGAGCGTGGTCATCAAGCGGATGTTAGAGGCGAGCTGGATCGTCAACTTTCCAAAAAGATTGCTCTCTTTGTGAGGCGCTAGATCCATTGTATAAACTCTTTTCCCCAAATCTTGAGTGTCATCCCAAATGATGTGATGAAAATCTCTTCCCCAGGTGAAATAGCGGCTGTTTGTGAAAAACCAAACCTTGTTCTTGATGATAGGGCCGCCAAAAAAAAGGGAGAAATCTTTCCAATTATTCCACCCTGAAGGAGCGCTGAGTCCAACGGCTTCGAGGTCGACTTGGCTGAGAAGATCTTCCACCAGGGCGCCGCTGTAATACTCAGTTGTTCCTCCGCCGTGAAATTCATTTCCACCGGATTTGGTCACGATGTTGATGAATCCTCCATCGGCAATTCCTACTTCGGCGGGGTGACCGAATAAACCCATTTCGACCTCTTCATAGACGTCGATGTTGATATTTGTCATGGGGTACATCACTACAGGATCGTTGATGGTCACTCCGTCGATGGCGTATTGATTGCCGCGGACCGTACCTCCTGAAATATAAGATGTCCGTCTATAGCTGACACCTTCGGAGACTGAACCCGGCACAGAGTTCAAGATGTCGTATAGGTCTCGGGACATGGGAATATTGTAGATGAATGACTTTGAATAATTGACGGCGGTTTTGGATGTGATGACATCGACCGTGGGTGATTCCCCCCCGACTGTCACCACTTCTTCGAGGGAGCTCATGATCAGAGTGATATTGATGGTAGTGCGTTTCCCGACGCTGACTCTGATGTCTTTGCGGATTGTGGACTGAAAGCCAGGCATATCAAAAGTCAGTTGATAACCAGCACCAGGAGGAGCCGAAGGAAATCTGAAGGACCCGGTGGCCGACGTGACAAATGTCATAAGGCCCTGCAGTTTGGGACCTTCGAGCGTGACCGAACAGCCCGGAATGGCATAGTTTTCATTATCGACAACTCTCCCGCTGACTGAACCGGAGAGGACCCCTTGAGCGCTGGTGAAAGAAGTAAACCCTATGGTGAGAAACAGCACCAAAAGGACTTTGATTGAGTTCTTAATCAATTTTTCCTCCTCCAACGACAGTTTCGTTAAATATTTTTAATTCCGTTTTCTTTTGCATAATAGGCGGAACCGATGATTCCGGCCTGATTGCCAAGAACGGCGCTTTCTATGCTGCAGCAGTCGAATCCGGCTTTAAACGATCTTTTTTGAGCTTCATGGATGGCCGGTTTGACAAGGAAGTTTCCGGCCTTCATGACTCCTCCCCCGAGAAGGATTTTTTCGGGATTGAGGAGATTGATGGCGATGGAAAGCCCAATGCCCAAGTAGCGGGCCGCCATGGCAAATGCCTCCCGGGCTGCCTTTTCACCGGCTTTGGCTTTTTCATAAACTTGTTCCGCATCCGTTATGTTATCATTAGGGTTGAGCAAGTGGTAGTTTTTAACAATCTTGGGTCCCGAAACTTCGGTTTCTAAGCACCCGCGGCTGCCGCATTTACAGGGCTCTCCGTTGGAATTGACAGCGGCATGGCCCAGCTCTCCGCCAAATCCGCATACACCCTGCCATATCTTTCCTTCAAGGATGATTCCCGTTCCCAAACCAGTCCCTATAGTGAGGAAGACCATGCTGTGGACCCCTTGTCCCGCCCCTTTTTTGTATTCTCCAAAAGCAGCCATATTGGCATCGTTGTTGATAGTAAAAGGGACTTTAATAAATCGGGAGAGCGCCGGCACGAGGTCGAAGTGATCGATATCCGGGTAATTCGGGGATTGATAAATTTTCTGTTCCTTTCGGTTGAGCACCCCCGGGAAACCAAATCCCACAGCCGAGATGGAGAAATTTTTTCTTTCGCTCAGATCTTTAAGGATGTCCTCTATGAGGTGAAGCAGGTCCTTGATTTTTGATGGGGAGTCTTTTTTGCCGTGATAAACAAGGCGGCCGGTGTCCGTGATAAGGCCGTACTTAAGTTGAGTTCCACCTAAGTCAAAACCGGCATACAATGGCATTTGGTTGGCCCTTATTTTTTTTGTCCGATGGCGGCGTAGTTTGGAGCAGAATAGAGGAGCTTGTTCAATTTGTCAACATTTCTATTCAAAATGGTCGATCCCTCATCTGCCGAGGGAAGTTCTTGGAGTTTTTCCTCTCGGAGTTCGGACGAGAGCTTGATCTCAACGTCCTCAAATCCGGCATTTTCGAGAAGGAACTTGAGAGCCTGAGGATGGATGGGTTTTTGGTGAGAAAGATCCAGATAATAGATTTGAACGAGAGCAAATACAGAGGTGGGGTTAATAGTCTCGAGAACGATATAGCTTGATGGGGCTAGTTTGTGGAAAGCAAGCTCGATAACTCTTTTTAAGTAATTTGGAGGCATATGTTCAATCACCTGAGAAGAAAAAATGCCGCCAAGACTTTCCTCTTCAGATTCTGCGAGTTTATCTAATATGTCGGCCTTCGAACAGTTCAAACCTTTTTCCCGACAGATATCGATCATCTGTTCGTTGATATCGATGCCCTCAGCTGTGATACCGTTTTCGGCCAGTAGAGTTAGGAATTCTCCCCTGCCGCAGCCTAAATCCAACACTTTTCTTTCCTGTCTGAAAAATTCGATATAATTTTCCTGCTGCTTTTTGATCTCGTCTTCAGAACCTCTATACTTATTCTCGAAACTGGCATATCTCCAATCTTCGATAGGGAGCAGGACATCTTCAACGAGCCGAGGGGAGGGCATCTTGTTGTCGGTGAGGATAGAAAGGAGTTCATTGAGTTTTTCTTTGAGAAGAAGAAATTTTTTCATAAGCAGGTTCACGTCTTTGTATGCGGCGGCCAAATCGTTCACCCGCCATTCCATGCTCTTGAAAATCTGGCCCACATGATTGCTGCCCAGAGCGTCCCACTCTTTATCCTTGGCATCCATGAGCTCTGTATGTGTTTCCATCAGACCGGTGAGAGTCGACACAAGTTCGGAGGTCATGATCATGTTTTGCTCGAGAGTTTGATGGAATCCGGTAAGGAGAATGGTGATCTGATCTCCTTGAAGTTTTTGGGACTTTTCCCCTTTTGAAGATTTTGATAAAAATGATAAAGGGCGCGTTTTTTCAGGTTTTGCAGACAGCTCTTTTATTTGTGCGGATATATTAAGGGAATCAAAAGAGTGCTGGAGTTTCTTGAGGTCTTCAGATTTTTTATTAAGTGTTTTGAGTTTTTTTGTGAACTCTTCTTCTTTTTTCCTGCGCTGTTGAGTCAGGTTTTCGATTGTACGCTTCATTCGTCCTTTTTAGGAGGATGAGGCTCATCGGAGGGTTTGTCTTTGTCATCGTCTTTTGAAGAGATGGATCTTTTAAAATTCTTGATGCCTTCTCCCATGGATTTCCCCAATTCTGGAAGCTTTTTTGCGCCAAAGATAATGACGATGATCAGGACTATGAGTGCTAACTCCATGGGACCTATAGGGCCAAACATAAACATCTAAACCTCCTCGAGAACAAATCGTCAAATCTACAATCGTTTAACGTACAAAATTTACTTCACTCCCCCCTAAAAGTCAAGCTCAAGAGATTGGGGCCTGGCTTTCATAACGTGCATTATTTTTTAAAATTAGCGTTTTAGTGTGAATTTTTTCAGTTTGATACGTCTTTCTTATTAGGAGAGATAAAATGGCAAGACAAAATCGAATTGAGTTTCCTGGAGCTTTTTACCATGTGTTTGCCCGGGGAAATAATAAACAAAAAATATTTCATGATTCACAAGATTTCACTGTATATCTTGATCGCATTGAACGATATTATAATCGCTATCACTTCATTCTTTATGCTTTCGCTCTCATGTCAAACCATATTCATTTTGCAGTTGAGACCTGTGAGATCCCCCTATCTAAAATAATGCAAGGGATCCAGCAAAGCTA
>JAZFSR010000252.1:0-2761 GCA_036446295.1 Candidatus Aminicenantaceae bacterium | reverse complement strand
TGGGCTGCCATCAGGCCTTTATTCAAAATCACAACATAATTGCAAGTGGCTTCAATGTCTGAAAGTATATGTGAAGAAATCAAAACTTGAATATCTTTTTTTGAGGAAATATCGATGATCAGTTCAAGAATTTCCTGTCTTCCATGAGGATCTAAACCACTCGTTGGTTCGTCAAGAAAGATAAGGCGCGGATCATGGACAAGGGCTTGAGCCAGCTTTAACCTCTGTTTCATTCCACTGGAGTAAGTCTCCAACCTGCGGTAGCGGCTTTCTTCCAGACCGACATAAAAGAGGACTTCGTGGGCCCGTTTCATGGCTTCCTGCTGAGGCATTCCAGAAAGTTCTCCGAGATAGGACGTGAAGGAAACCGCATCCATTCCAGGAATAAGACAGTCATCTTCAGGCATATAACCCACATACCGCCGAATCATCGACTGCTGTTTTCGTATATCATATCCAAGAACGGATCCATCTCCCTTATCGGGTACAAGAAATCCTAGGAGAATACGCAGAAGAGTGCTTTTTCCTGCCCCATTGGGCCCAAGAAGTCCTATAGCACCCTTGGGAAGATTGAGACTCACGGAATCCAAGGCTTTTGTCTTCCCGTATTGAAAAGTGATGTTTTGGATGTCTATGCTCATCTTCCTATTTTTGACTTCACCTCTTACATACGAGGCTCATTCACAAAAAGTTCAATCAAAAGAAACCGTAAAGAATAAAAAGACACATTTTCAAATGTACATCACGGGTTTACCATCTCCAAAGACTAGGGCCCTGTAAGCTTTTTTTACACGATCCCAATTTTCTTCCCTGTCCAGAGCCCAAAAACGACCCATTACCGTGACCACGCAGCCTACTTCAATCGACCGGCATTTGTCTTCGACCTTCCCGATATAGACGGCACCGCTTTCCGGTTTTTCTCCTCTTCGACCTATCAATGCATGAATATATACGTGTTTTAAATCTTTTTCCTTAGCTAAACGGAGGAGAGCAAAAAGATGGTCAATCGTGCCGTGTGAGCTGTAATGAGAGACAATCCCCAGAAGATGAAGAGACTTGCCTGTATTTTTAGCCTTATCTACGGCCCAAAGAAAAGCCTTATTCTGAAAGAACTGCCCGTCCTCAATGGCTCTGTCTATCCTGACTCGATCGAGAAGAATCCTCCGACCTGCTCCGATATGAAGGTGTCCCGCCTCCGAATTTCCTACGGTACCAGGAGGCATCCCCACAGCTTCTCCCGAGGCCTTGAGGATTGCATGAGGAGATCCGGACCAAAGCTTATCAAAATGAGGAGTTTCGGCCTCAATAATTAAATTCCCGTGCTCCGCCTCTCTTTTCCCCCATCCATCAAGAATGACAAGGAGAAGCCTTCTGTTTTTTTTGGGAGGTTCTAACCTACTCAGCAGTAAACTTTCACCTGACATCTCCTCAGGCTGATTGATGCCAAGAAGTTTGAGCAGCGTTGGGGCCACATCTGCAAGTTCACCCAACTCCTTGATTTTAATCCCTTGGTTTGTGCTTAACGATTCATCGGACAAAATAAAGGGCACCAAATTTTTTGTATGCCCTGTATTTATTTTCCCATCCGGATAAAGCCACTCTTCGACAGTTCCATGGTCGGCTGTGACAATCAAGGCTATTTCTTTATCTCTACAGAAATCAACAATACGTCCAAGTTCCCTATCCACAGTCTCTATGGCTTTAAGAACAGCATGTCTATCTTCAATGTGTCCGACCACATCCACATTGGAGAAATTAGCAATGATCACATCGTATTCCGGATTTTCTAGATTTTTAAAAACTTCTTTTGTGATGTGATCGGCACTCATTTCAGGTGTGAGGGCATAATTATCTACGCCCTGCGGCGAAGGGACAACGATCCTCTCTTCTCCGGAAAAGAGGGCCTCTGTCCTGCCATTAAGAAAAAAACCCACATGGACAGACTTTTCAGATTCAGCAATTTTCAAGAGTCGTAATCCCGCCTGTGTCACAACTTCGACAAAAGTATTAGCGATTCTTTCGTCCGGAGGAAAAGCGATTTTGACATCTAGAGAAGAACTGTATTCAATCATAGTGACATAATTCAATTCCAGCTCTTTCGCGATGGGGAACGGAGAAAAATCCTTATTTACGAGACTCTCTGTAATTTCGATCTCCCTTTCTCCACGAATATCGTAGAAAATGACGCTGTCTCCCTGTTGAATCCGACCAAAGGGTTTCCCCTCTCTATCGACGGCAACGATCGGTTCTAACGCTTCATCTTCTTCTCCTCTATCATAGGCCTCTTTTACGGCTGAAACCATTGGGGACATCTCATCTTTCATTGCTGCTTTCCTTTGAAAAGTGCAATTGGAGGAGAGATAAAGGACTTACCCGGCTGCCGGATACTTTGAAAGCCCAATGAAGATGAGGACCCGTAACTCTGCCTGTGGCGCCGATTTCTCCGATTACATCCCCTATAGAGACTTTATCTCCTATGCGGACCGTGATTTTTGAAAAATGACAATATAGTGAAAAAACTCCTAAACCATGGTCGATAACAACTGTTTTTCCCGCAAAATATAAATCATTCGCAACAACAACGCTCCCAGAGTTAGAGGCTTTTACATCGGCACCGAATGGAGATGAAATATCAATACCGCTGTGAGGGGAACGTGGTTGGTTGTTGAATATTCTTCTTTCACCGAAATTAGGAGAGATCTCCCCCTCAGATGGAATGATGAATTCTCCTTCTCCCAACCACATTGGAGTGTACATACCA
>JAZFSR010000251.1:0-4873 GCA_036446295.1 Candidatus Aminicenantaceae bacterium | reverse complement strand
CCGGCGATATTTGCCAGGAAATCTATCAAGCTGATAGTTCGCTGAAAAAAAGGCTGGGTAAATTCATCTGCCAGCCCCAGAAATAAGATTGTTACTGAACTTTTTCATCCTCGGCATCAAAACCAAGGCGAGAAAGAGAATCCATGCTGCTCAAGATATCGGTCGCCCAAAATGGAAAAGTGATTTCTTCCCAGTATTCAGCCAGATGCCGGTCTTCATATTTATCCGGTTTAAAGAATCGGCTCAGCAGCAATTTTCCTGTTTTTTTGGTTTCTCTGTGTTAAATCCATATAGGTGAAGACGTGAGTGCAAGCAGGACCATACCGGTGACAAAATGAGAAAATGGCATGGCTTTATTAGGTTTGACCGGAGCAAGCTTAAGCTGTGCTTGGAGCGTATATCGACTGCGCAGTTCCGCCTTATCAATGGTTCGATAAGGGATGACCCAACCTCCCTCATCCTGTTTGTTGCGTAATAACCAGCGGAAACCTTTTTGTACTCGGGGATCATCGTCTAAACCGAAAAGACAGAGGATCTCCAGAGTCAGGGCATGGTAGGTCGGAGCATATTCATTGAGATAGGCTCCTCTGAAATCACCTTCCTTTGTCTGTGTAGAGAACAAAAAATCAATTAGTTTTTGGATTCCCTCGTCCTCGAGAGAGCAGCCGAAATTGTACAAATGAATAGCATTTCTTAACGTATCTACAATATAGTAAGTATTTTCCCAACGTGGATGACCTTCATATTTTTTTTTGCACCATCCCCCATTAGGTCTTTGTTTTTCAAGTATTCTAATGCGTGCTGCAAATTTTTGAAGGTTCTTATACTCTCGATCCGTAGGTACTTCAAGAATATCTTTTTTGAGCCAGTACAAAATTGGCAGATTTCCTCTTGCTAAAAGAAACTCAATGGCTTTATTCGTTCTTGTCTTCATATCATTCATCTCTCTGAAGCCCTAGATTGTATGCCAAATGATGTTTTCCTGTCAATTAATTCTTTATAAATCATTGATATTAATTTAATTATAAAAGATTCTGAATTTTTCAGTTTCGGCGTTTTTAACAAATTCGAAATGAAATCAGCATGGATCAAGGACACAGCAGATTGGAGTTCCTTTGTCACATTCTTTATGGGCGTCTCTTTGTTCGATTGTACAACAGTAGTCCATACAGACATCCGGATTGTGTTGAAAGAGCTCTGTACTCAGGTATTTCATTCCGGAATCCGGGATTATTGTCACAATTGTTTTATCTTTTCCAAGTTCTTTACCCACTTCTAAGCTTGCATAAACATTAGCGCCGGCAGAGTATCCAGCAAAAATCCCCTCCAACCTGGAAAGTCTGCAGGTCATTGCTTTTGCATCGTTATCCGAGACTTTAATGACCCCATCATACCTCTCATGCTCGAAAAGATCAGGCACAAAACCTTCACCGATTCCCTGGAGTCGGTGATATCCTGGACTCTCCCCAAGGATAACCGCAGAGTTGGCCGGTTCCACAACATAAATCTTAACTTCGGGATTTTTTTCTTTCAAACCCCGGCTAACACCCATGGCCGTACCTGAAGTTCCAACCCCTGCCACAAAAATATCGACCTTCCCCTCAGTGGCCTCCCAGATTTCTTTTGCCGTTGTTTTTTGGTGGGCCATGGTGTTGGCAGGATTGGCAAACTGGTTTGGCATAAAGTGACGGGGAGAAGAGGCCAATTCTTCAGCCTTGGCCAGAGTAGCCTCGAGATCTTCTTTAGTAAAAGTTCCCGGATCAGCATCTCCCTGACTGGGGACAAGAACAAGTTCAGCGCCAAAGGCCATAACCATATCCTTTCTCTCCCGGCTCATCTGTTCAGGCATGACAGCAATCATATGGTACCCCTTTAAAGCACAGACTAGGGCTAGACTGGTTCCCGTGTTGCCACTTGTCGGCTCAACGATTGTATCCCCGTGTTTTATTTTCCCCCGACGTTCTGCGTCTTCAATCATAAACAGAGCAATTCGGTCCTTTACGCTTCCACTGGGATTGTAGAATTCTAATTTCCCCAGTAAATTTGATTTCAAATCTTTTTTGATTCGGCTCAACCGGACCATAGGAGTGTGGCCGATTAAATCCAGCATATTGTCATATATTGTCATTCCGATCTCCAGGAAAATCAGGGCATTTTATAATATAATTTTTAAATGTGACACCCAAAGAACGCGTATTATAGCATAATTTCTATTTTCGATTACAATATATTTGTAGTACAATAAACCGATGAAAAAATTATTCAGCTGGACATTTATTATGTCACTCACCCTTTTGAGTGCGTCGGCCATAGCCTACACTATTCACTATTTTATCTTTAAAGACGCCCACCATATTTTTATCTATTTGGTTGGAGATTTGGGATTTTTGTTTCTGGACGTCCTGCTGGTTATCCTCCTTCTTGAAAGACTCCTTAACAGGAGAGATAAAAAGGCTCTACTGAGCAAATTGAATATCGTGATAGGCACTTTCTTCAGTGAGGTCGGTCTTGGTCTCCTTAAGAGATTTAATGTGTTCGTTGAAAACTGGCAGGAATTGGAAAAAGATTGTGAAATCAGCCCGGAGTGGGACAAAAAGGATTTTAAAAGAGCGATAGAAGCCGTTCATGAATTTCCCTTTGCCATAGATATCCGCGTCGAATATTTATTGGAATTGCGAGAACATCTTATTGCAAAGCGACCCTGTCTCATGAGGATGCTGGAAAATCCCAATCTCTTTGAACATGAACAGTTTACTGATTTGCTTTGGGCTATTTTTCATCTCACGGAAGAACTGTCATTTCGTGGTGACGAACTGGATAATCTGCCAGAAACGGATTACAAACACCTTTCTGGGGATTTGAAACGAGCGTACTCTCAGTTGACAGAACAGTGGCTGCTTTACACACTTCATCTCAAAGGAAATTATCCGTTCCTGTTTTCGCTGGCGGCTCGGATTAATCCAATGAACCCTGCAGCTTCCCCCATTGTAAAGTAAAATATTCCTTAATCCAATCACCAATTTCATCACGAGATTTCCTGAATGCAGCCAGCTCTTCTTCCTCTGTCCCCCCCACTACCGAAGGATCTTGAAATCCCCGATGGATAATCCGTCCTCCCGGGAAAAAAGGACATGAATCTCTGACAGAATCACAGACAGTGACAACGATGTCGATTTTTTTATCCCTAAATTCATTTAAATTTTTGGATTGCTGCCCGGAAATATCTATACCGATTTCTTTTAACACAAGTACGGCATATGGATTTATTTTCGTAGGATTTGTTCCGGCACTTGAAACATCTAAGAGGTCCCCAAACATTGCCTTCAGCAAACCTTCTGCCATCTGGGACCTGGATGAATTATGAGTACAGATGAACAGTACTCTTTTTTTTTTAGTAAAGTAGATATGGTTTTCGTTTAGCATTGAACTTTTCAAGATCATTTCTATAGCTTTCGATAATTTTATATATGGTTTTTTTGCTGTCTAAGAATTCTCGCACCTTGGCCGTCCCCATAATTTTATCAAAATAGTCTGAGTGGAATTCAAAAGCGTCCGGGTACATATCCATAACAGTTTTAATGATGTGGAGAGAAGTTCTCAGCGGAAAATATTTCTCCCTGTTGACAACATGAATCTGGCTGCCATGGCAGAGTTCGCCCATGTATTTTGAAAAAGATGGGGTAAATCTCACATTCCTAAAATGAACACCGGAAATACCGAGGCCATTGAGCTCTGTCGTTAGGTCATATCCATCAATCCAGGACGCACCAAAAAGTTCAAAAGGATTCGATGTCCCTCTCCCCTCTGAGACATTTGTTCCTTCCAGAAACACCTGGCCGGGATAGACTGTGGCTGTTGTGAGTGTCGGCATATTCGGAGAAGGATTAATCCATTTGAGGTGGGTCTCATCAAACCACATGTCTCGTGTCCAACCCTGCATCGAGACAACGGAAAGATCGACCTTGTGTTTAAAATAATTTTCATTAAACAGGCCGGCCAGCTCTCCAAGGGTCATTCCATGTCTTACAGGAATGGGATAGAGCCCCACAAATGAGCTGTATTCAGGATATTCCAGGAGTGGACCTTCCATCGTCTCTCCGTTGATTGGATTGGGTCTGTCGAGAACAATAAATGATATATTTCTTTTGGCCGCTGATTGCATGCTGAAGGCCATAGTGGCCAGAAAAGTATAAATTCGCGTGCCCACATCCTGGATATCAAAGATCAGTACATCGATGTCCTGCAGCATCTCTTTTCCGGGATACTTTTCAGTATCGGCCGTGTCAAACGTACGCATAATCTCATCGATTTCAAGCAAGAAATCCGGCTCCTTCTTTTTTGACTGACCATAGAGGCTGAACACAGGAAGATTGAGTTTTTTGTCGATGTAGAAAGGAACATATTCACCGGCCTGCGACTCTCCCCTCACCCCATGTTCCGGGCCAAAAAGGGAAACAAGATCAATCCCGGGATGCTTTTTGAAGAGTTCAGCCGTACTTTCAGAAGATGCACTGACACTTGTTTGATTTGTGATCAAACCAACCCGTTGTCCCTTGACAAGATCCACTCTTTCGTCAAGGAAAACATCCACTCCAAGTTTGATCCGATTGGAATTCATATTTAAAAATATATTAAGACCGAATGCCAATAAATATCACCAAAGATATGGTCTTCCGTACCAGACCTTCATTGGGAAGAATAAGGAGATTTCGCTGGCCAATATGGCACCGTGCTTCTATAAAAAGAAAGAGCTGTTCTTTGAGTTCCATTTCGAAGCCTCCACCAAATACAGCACTGATATCCAATCTTTTCAAAGTTCCTTCCAAATCAACAGGCTCTTCCTCTTTTTGTTTCATAATGTTGGAAATGATAC
>JAZFSR010000250.1:0-4344 GCA_036446295.1 Candidatus Aminicenantaceae bacterium | reverse complement strand
TCTCTACCAGGGAAAGAAACAGGCTGTATTGAAATGCCAAGAATACTTGGAGAAGGGAAGAGCTGTTATTGCTCTTCAGGGAAGGGGCCGGATTATGAAAGGAGATCCTCACCCCTATGTCCCTGAATTCAGAAAGGGCGCTTCCATCATGTCCTACAACTTGTATATGGAAAAGGGAATTTCTGTCCCTGTGACTCCGGTGGCTTTTTATGGGACGCATAAGCCTTTTGTCACTCCTTCCAAAGTCAAGGTCAATGTTGGTGAACCCATGTACATTGCCGATTACTTGGAAAAAAATTTTGTGGACACAATCCAAAAGTTCAGAAGTGCGATGGAAAAAAGAGTCAAGTCACTCTTTTATGAAATAATCAAGACCTAATTATTGGTATTTGGCATATTTGGAAATGATCTCTGTACTTATCTGGAAAAAGAGGTTGTATTTGATTTTGACGCCCTTTTTCTCCCTCATTTTTGTTAGATAGGACTGAAAGAATTTATTTTTTTCTGCTTCCAAAATAGCCTCTCTTTCCGCATCTTTGTTGGCTTCAAGATCTTCTTTGGTCACAGTCTTTCGGTCAAGCACCCGCACTAGAGTGTATCCATTATCGAAGGCAATAGGATCGCTTACCTGTTCGAGGGGGAGAGAAAATGCCAGGTTGTCAATGTCGGAATTATTGCCGACCACCCCGATATATTGATTTCTTTTGTGCTCCTCGATTGTTTTGTATTCGAGATCATAGTCTTCTGAGAGCTCGACGAAATCTTTTTTTCCGAATTCCGCCTGTATTTTTTTGATGGTCTCAAGGGATTTGGCTTTCTTTCTGTCTTCGATGAGGGTATCCTTCACCTCTTCTTCAACCTCCTCAAATTCTGCAGGGCGCGGAGGCTCCACTTTTATAATCTGGGCAATCCCGACACCGTTGTATGTAAAAATGGGAGTAGAAATTGCGCCTTCTTCCAGCTGGAAGAGCGAAAAACTGATCGATCCTGAAGGATCGATATCCTCAATGAAATCCCCTTCCTTGAGGAGTCCCGAGCTTTGTATTTGATATCCAAGCTTTTGGGCTGCGAGATTTAAGCTTTTTTCTTTTCTGGCGACCCTTTCAAGTTCAGCGGCTTTTTCATCCACAAAATCTCTTGCTTTTTGGTTCTTAAGGAGGGTCGTAATTCTTTCTGTCACATCTTCCAGAGGCTGCTGCTTTGCGGGCTCTTTTTGTGTGACTTTGAGGATAGAAACTCCATCCGTGAGCTCAATAGGATCGGACACGTCTCCGGCTGCCAATCTTTCAATCTCGTCTTGTTCTGTCACGGGGAGACTTCTCCATTCAAAAAGCCCCCAATCTCCTCCTTCTATGGCCTTTTCATCTTTTGAAAAAATTTGTGCCAGAGAAACGAAGTCTTCACCGTTGTTGACACGGTCCAAAATTTCTTGGGCTTCGGTTTTTACAGCCTCCATTTCTTTGTCTTCTAATGGAAGAAAAATTCGGCTGACTTTGACTTTTTCGAGATCCAGAAATTGAGTCAGATTGTCCCTGTAATACTTGGCTATTTCTGATTCCGGCAATACCATCTCTGTTTTCACCTCATCAGTGACAAAAAATACATAGTCGGCCACTCTTCTCTCCGGTATCTCGTATTCCTCTTTTCGGCTTGCATAAAAGGATTGAAGTTCTTCTGTTGTGAACTCTTCTTCGATCTCGATTTTTGAGGTTTCACTGACTATGTATTCCAGCTTGGCCGTTTCATTGTTGTTTTTGTAGGATTCCCATAGGTCATCTGGAGAGATAGTCACTCCTGAAGTGATGACTTTCACAACCTTTTCCATTCTGATGCTTTTTTTCAGGCTTTCTTCGAAATCGGAAAGGTTCATGCGATTCCATTCGAGGATCTTTATGTATTCTTCAAAACCTATGAATTTTCCGTCCTGCTGGAAAGCAGGGTAACTTCTGATTTCTTCGGCCACTTCGTCGTCTGTAGCCTGTATCCCAAGTTCATTAGAGGCTTGAAGAATGAGCGTTTGCTGAATGAGCTGCTCGAGGACCTGCTGAGGAATATTGAGCTGTTGGATGAATTGGGTGTCCAATTCAGAGAATTGTTCTCTCATATTTTCAAGCTGCTGCTGGAGAGTCCCAATATAAAGATTGGCTGATATTTTTTTCCTTCCCACGGTCGCTATTGTGCTGGCCGCTCTTTTTCCACCGATTTCTCCCCCACCGCCCCAGATAGCAAATATGGAGAGGATGAAAGCGGCGATAATAAACCACAGTACGGGAGCCAAAGATTTTACATTCTTTCTCATAGATTTTAGCATCGTCTTACCTTATTCCTTTATCTGAATTGTTCATAAAACTGCTGATTCCTTCATTATAATTTTATTCTTTCAGAAGATGTCTTGAAATAATAAGCCGCTGGATTTCTGATGTTCCCTCATAGATCGAAAAGGCTCGTGCGTCCCGAAACAGCTGTTCGACTACAAATTCTTTAGAGTATCCATATCCACCATGGATCTGTAGAGCTAGATAGGCGATCTTGTTAGCGGCTTCGGAAGCGAAGAGCTTGGCCATTGAGGATTCCTTGGCAAAGGGTTTGCCTTTTTCGAAAAGAAGTGCGGCCTGATATGTGAGAAGCCGGGCGGCTTCTATTTGAGTCGCCATATCTGAAATCATGAACTGTATGGCCTGCAGACCGGATATGGTGGCTCCAAATGCTTCCCGGTTTTTGGAATATTTTACGGCTTCATCCAAAGCTCGCTGTGATAAACCTACCGATTGGGCGGCTATTCCAATTCTTGAGTGGTCGAGACATTTGAATGCAATAGTTGCCCCTTGGCCCTCTTTTCCCAGCAGATTTTCCGAGGGTATGCAGCAGTCCTCCAGGGAAATCTCGGCAGTGGAAGAGGCATGAAGCCCCAGCTTTTCTTCGATTCTCGTCACATGCAGACCCGGAGTATTCTTGTCTACGATGAATGCACTGAATTTTTTTTCTTTGTCATTTTCCGTTTTGGCAAAAAGGATCAGTGCATCAGCCTCTTTTCCGTTTGTTACCCAGGATTTTGTCCCATTCAGCACATAGATATCCCCATCCTTTTTCGCTTTTGTTTGCAGGTGGGTGGCGTCTGAGCCCACACCCGGTTCAGTTAAACTAAAAGCTCCGAGACACTTCCCGGCCGCCGCTTGAGGAAGGTATTTGTCCTTCTGGCTTGGAGAGCCAAACGTATTTATGGCATAACAAAAAAGTGAGCAATGGACTGAGATAATTACAGAAAGAGAGGGGAGAGCACGTCCAATTTCCTCGAGAGTAAGAATAAAGGAAATTTCGTCCGTTTGAGTTCCACCAAATTCTGCGGGTACGGTCATGCCCAAAATTCCCAGGTCTGCAATTTTTTTGAGGAGTTCTTTGGGGAATTTGTGCTGATCTTCCAGGGCTTTTCCCTCCGGAAAAATTTCGTTATTCGCAAAATCCCTCATCATTTCTTGAACGAGACTTTGTTCTTCTGTCAGTTCAAAATCCATGATACTATTCCATTTCCTTTTTTTCTTTTTCGTGTACGTTTATGAAGTGAGTGGAGAGCCTATCATACGTAGTGTTCAGATCCTCAATGAAGAGCTTGGTCTTCCCAATGAGAGGCATAAAGTTGGAATCACCGGTCCAACGAGGGATGATATGGAGATGGTAGTGATCGGCAACACCGGCTCCCGCACTGTGTCCGATATTCATGCCTGCATTAAATCCATGCGGCTTGTAATGTTTTCTTAAGACCTTAAGACACAGTTTGAGGAATTCTCCGAGTTCATCCGTGGTTTCTTTTTTTGCCTTTTCTACAGTATCGAGATGTTCAAAGGGAGCAATCATGAGGTGGCCCGGAGTATAAGGGTACTTGTTCAGGAGAATAAAATTCTGGGATCCCCGGAAGAGAATGAGGGCTTTTCGATCATTATTCAGTTCGAGAGCATGGCAAAAGATGCATTTTTTCATTTTGAAAACATTTTTGACGAATTTTTCTCTCCATGGAGTAAAAATATATTCCATTATTTGTTAAACAGATTTTTCAAGTGCTTACTGGGTTTAAAGTACAGCACTTTTTTGGATGGAACATGGACCGGCTCTCCCGTGCGGGGATTTCTTCCTGAACGGGCTTCTCTTTGTCGAAAACGAAAACTGCCAAATCCCCTCAACTCGATTTCTTCTCCCCTTTCTATAGCCTCTTTAATGGTCTGAAAGAAGAGGTTTACCCCTGTTTCGGCCTCTTGTTTGGAAATATTCATTTCTTTTGCGATTTTGTTGATTAAATCAGCCTTTATCATTTTTTCCCCTCCTTTTTGCTTACTGCTTTTTTGGTCGTGG
>JAZFSR010000249.1:0-2864 GCA_036446295.1 Candidatus Aminicenantaceae bacterium | reverse complement strand
CGATGACCTGAAAAACCGGGTTTGTCATTCCTTCAACGACAAATTCGGGAAGATAAGCCACTGCCGTTCTCCCATAATTATCTTCCTGATTGAATTTGACCGGCCACCCGGGATAGGGGTAGTGTTCCGGATTTTCTGGATCTGCCCACCGCGGCCAGTTTTCGAGAGAAATTTCACGGGTTCTTCTGTTTAATCTGGCGATGGCGTATCCGGGAGACATGTCATGCAGTCCAGCCGGCTCTTTCCCGGAAATATGCGGGTTGGAAACAGCATGGACGGTAATTTTGTTCCCAAATCCATCTTCGTACTCTCCGGTGTATCGAGGGGACCCCAGTGGCCTGTTTTTCCCCTGTGCATTTGGATACCAGCGTCTTGGCCAGAAATTGGCTATGGATGGAGTGCAGAGGGCATATCCGGAATCATTCCAATCATCCATTCCGTATTGGATTGTACTCCCCAGATGTTGATCTCCTGAAAGATGAACGGCAAATCCCTTCCTGATGGCTTTTATAGCCCTGTTCCGACCTTCCTGCGGCCAGCCGTTGGAGTCCATGTCGGCCACCGGATGGTCGTTTTCCGCATATCCATCGATAGGAAGAACTTCAAGACTGGGTATGATCGATCCGTTTAAGGCTCCTTCAGGAAGTGTGGCGATATTTGAAAAAAGTGTCTGAGAGAGGAGTACTTTCATCCAGGTGCCGCCGCTCCAATCCGCAGCCCAGTCTTCGAGGAATTTCAGTTGTCGGTCTCCCAACAGTTCGGCGCCGGCGACATCGGCAGATTTTTTGGCATTAAAATTAGGATTCTGAGCCCATCCGTTCCGGACTCGAGCCTCGGGAAGAAACCGTTTCGGGGCGGACTTGAATTTTCGGTCCTCGATAACTGCAAAACTGATTCCTCCATAGAGGATGCTGCAGTAATAGACACCTATTCCCTGTTTGACCTTTGTCGGATCAAAAGGATCGGGCAGATGACTTGTCTGTGTTCGCTGAACCATATTTACAAATTCTGAGGGGAGTTTATATCCACCGCTGTCCTGTGCATTGGCTCCAGATAGCCCCTCGTCTGTGGCTTTCCCGTTTTCGCCCCAGACGTTTCCATGGAAGACATCGTGATCATCCGGAATCACTACGCTGGGGATGTCTCTGGTCAAATCACGGAACGCCCAACACCACAGATACCATTTATAGAGATAATCCAGATAAGGCTTGGAGAGATCGGCACCTGTTGGACTGGCCCCCTCATAAACCTGGTCACCGCTGAAGAACAGAAAATCAGGTTTCTGAGACTTCACGTGTTGAACAATGTCAAGATGGGGAAACCAGACATCTGTATTCCAGAGAAATGTACCTCTTTCTACTCCGGGTTTGGACACATTGTGATTTCCGGTGAAGGCGGCCACGACCATCTCTTCTTTTTTAATGGGATCATGCCGGATGGTTCCTTCCCAATAGTATTCCTTTAGAATGTGTTGTGCTGTCTTGAGCGTGTAAACCACTCTATAATCGATATTCTGGCTCGAGTCCCAGCCGTTGATCTTAAAGGGAGCTGTAAATCCTGGTTCAATGATCCGTGATGAGGATATAGTTTGCCATTGTGTGTCTTTTTTTATCTGAAAATAGACATCTCTTGAGTCGTTCTTTCCTAGCGGCAAAAGCTGGGCCGTTAATTTGAGAACATTTTGACTCAACGTATATCCTGAACTTAAAATAGGTCCGCAGTGCCTTTCTGGGAAAACATCAATTTTATTGCCGGAAAGAAGCCACTCTTGAAACCAATATCCAGCCGTCCTTTCACCCGTTCCCGAATGGGAAACAAGCGCGATGTTACCTGTCAAACGATGTTCCTCTATCCCTTTTAAGGTGAGTTGTCCCATTTCCTTTTGATTGAGGGGATTTCGGCATAAGAGCGTAAGGGTGTATCCATCTTTTTCAAATTCCGCGGCTAGCTCCAGTGCCAAATTTTCTGGGAAAACTGAAGGTGTATCTTGAATGGCGATAAATTTATTCTCTTCTGTGAAATCTCTGAAGAACAGTTTCCCCTCGCCGTTTATTCCGGCAAAGAGACCGGCCCCCTCACCTGGACTCGAGTGGATAAGGGCTGCGGCTCTGTAATCCATATCGGCACCGGCTCCAATCAAAAAACCTGTAGCCGAGTCGGAAGAAGGGGGAGTGGAAGGATTTAACACTCCTGTCGTGACAGATGTTCTGAAATCTCCTTGTCTCTCTGCGATCCGCCTGGTGAGCAGATGAACAGTCCTCATCGGTTTCCTCTGTCTGGTCTCCAGGCATTCCAGCCGTCCGTTTCTGATTTGCCAATCCTGTAATCTGTTGGCCCAATAGTCCGGACCGATCCACGTGCGAGTCGTTCCTCTTGGAAATTGACTTTGAAATCCAACGGGTTCTTTTTTTAAGTGGGAGATCGATTTCTTTTTTTCAGTCTGACAGTTGACTGTCATCAAGGGGAGAATAAGTAAACAGCAAAATAGAAAATTTAAGACATATTTTTTCATGGGAACCTTTTTTTTATTTGGATAATCCTCATTATACATAAAGAGATAGAGAAAAAGATAAAATTTTGAAGAGAGGAGAAGAGAATCTTGTTATTTTGGGGGACTACTCCAGAGAGGAATTGTGAAGGAGACCGTTGTTCCCTTTTTAATTTTGCTCTCCAGCCAGATATTTCCTCCATGAGCTTCTATGATGTATTTGGCAATATTTAATCCAAGGCCGGATCCTTCGAGAGTGGTGTTGGACGAATCGACTTTGTAGAATTTATCGAAGACTTTCTTTTTGTTTTCAGGAGACAGGCCAATGCCCTGATCTTTGATTGACAGCTTGAATAGGCTGTCTTTTGTTTCTCCT
>JAZFSR010000248.1:0-14223 GCA_036446295.1 Candidatus Aminicenantaceae bacterium | reverse complement strand
GTCATTGTCCATATGGAACCAATCGTTAACAAGTCAAAGAATTTTAAAGAGGCGGAAGAGTATGACATTTTGCAGCATATTCAAATGTCCTCTTCCGAACGTCAAGCGGCAGCCAAAAAACTGCGTGAACGGTATTTCGGCAAAAACTCTCCCGACGTAAGAGATTCTCAGAAATAGAATGGATTCCTCATGTTTTTCTTCCGATACATTAGATTTCATCCGGCACCTAGCTGAAAACAAGGTCCGTTATCTGATTGTTGGTGGTGAAGCTGTTATTTATTACGGTTATGCCAGATTAACAGGCGATGTTGATTTCTTTTATGCAAGAACTGATGATAATACTATCAGGCTATTTTCTGCTTTGAAAAACTTTTGGAAGGGCAAGGTCCCCGGAGTCAGCAGTCATACGGAATTTATGAAAGAAGGAGCTATAATCCAGTTCGGCCGCCCGCCCAACAGAATTGATCTCATCAACGATATTTCTGCTGTATCTTTTGAAAAAGCCTGGAATAATCGCATAATCGAGGAAATAAGCATCGAAAATAAAACATATTCGATTTATTACATTGGACTGATTGACTTGATTGAAAATAAAAGAAAAGCAAATCGATATAAAGACCTTGAGGACCTAAAATATCTCACAAGCCTTCAAAAAAAAGATCAATAACCTCTGTCAGACTTCTTCTTTTTTCTTTTTTTTCATAAGACGGTAGATAATTCCCCAGAGGATAAATATTGGACCGTACCAGGCCGCAGCGCCAGCGGCAAATCCGATATTCCCCCCTTTGAGCAGTTCCATCCAGGCGCCAAATTGGTTGTCACTGATGAGGTATGTCCATGTCGATGAAGGTCCTTTGAGCTCGTCGCTGTCCGGGTCGACTCCATCTTCGGTAATCTTTAGGGATTCAAATGATTTGACGCTCCCCCGGTTTATCTTCTGCTCCCGTTCTCTGAAGGCATCTGTCAATATTCTGTGGAATTCATTGATCGGAGATTCGCCGCCGACATTGACCAGATGAATGGATTCACGTACGTCTGTAATCATCGCCAGGTGGTCGGCCCAGAACCGGTCGATCTGAAGGAGTGTTATCTGCTTTTCCAGTTTATCCAGCTCTTCTTGTCCAATGAGAGAACGAATTTTTAAATACTGTTTTTCTGCATTTTCTTTGAGAAGGTTAAACGGCACTTCATCATTTAGAAACTCCTGCCGTTGACGTTGAATCAGCTTTCGCTCTTCCTCGACCAATGAAGAATATTTCCACAGAGTCTTCCGGACATCAAAATTCTGGCCTTCTATAACTCTCTGGCTGCGGGCGACCTCACGATTAATTAAAGGATTGGAAAGAGGATCATTTTGCTTAAGATCCCGGATTTTTTGCGGAAAGAGGTTTTTTAATCTATATTTCTCCATTAAATTGTCTTCAAGGCTGACAAAAAATCGTGACGAACCGGGATCTCCCTGGCGTCCGGAGCGGCCTCGCAGCTGGATGTCTATCCTTAAACTTTCATGCCTGTTTGTACCGATCACATAGAGACCTCCAAGCGCCACAACCTTCTCCCGCTCCTGTTCGGAGTCGCCGCCAAGCTTAATATCCGTCCCACGACCGGCCATGTTGGTCGATATGGTGACGGCACCCGGGGCACCCGCTTGGGCTATAATCCCTGCTTCCAATTCATCGTTTTTGGCATTGAGGACTTGGCAGCCGATATCGGCCTGTTTGAGTGCCGCGGCAAGCCCCTCAGATTCCTCAACACTCGCCGTGCCCACAAGGATGGGTCGTTCTTTTGCATGGCATTTTCTAATCTCGCTGATCAGAGCCTTTGTTTTGGCGTCCTTATGAGTAAAAACCTCGTCGGGAAAATCTTTCCGGATGTTTGGTTTGTTGGGTGGAATAACAACTGTTTTTAGACTATAGAAAGTAAAGAGCTCCTCTGCGGCGGACTGGGCTGTGGCCGTCATCCCGCAAATCTTTGGATAAAGGCTTAAAAAATGCTGAAGAGTGATTTGCCCCAGGAGAGTTCCACTGGCTCCCCGCCGGAGTTTTTCTTTGGTTTCTAAAGCAGACTGAAGACCATCCGGCCAGTGCCTGTCCTCAACTACCCGGCCGGTAAACTCATCGACCACTTCGATTTTCCCGTTCCGTACGATGTAATCAACATCGCGGTGGATAAGAAATTCGGTATGGAGCGCAAGATTGATCCTTGTCAAAAGGTCCAGATTTTCGGGCTCGTGCAGGTTGCCGCAGTTCAAAACGTCTTCGAAATGTTTAAGTCCCCGGTCGGTGAGAAAGATATTGCGCTTCCCTTCGTCTGTTTCGAAGTCAATCCCCGGTTTGAGGTCTTTAACCATTTTAGCCAGGTGTCCGGGATCTTCCAGAGATTCCCCAACATTCCCGGCAATGACCAGAGGAACGCGGGCTTCATCGATAAGAGTAGAATCTGCCTCATCGACCAGAGCAAAATGAAAGCTCCGGTGCACAAGTTTATCCTTTTCGTAGCACAGATGGTCACGCAAAAAATCAAAACCCGCCTCTTTGGCTGTCGCATAAGTAATGTCGAAAGCATACGCTTTCTGGCGGTCAGCGGTCTCCATTCCATCCTGGACATGTCCTACACTCAGACCCAAAAATTTGTATATGGGTCCCATCCATTCGGCATCGCGGCGGGCTAGATAATCATTAAACGTCAAAACATGAACCCCTTGCCCTGCTAAAGCATTGAGATAGGCCGGGAATACGGCCGCAAGGGTCTTTCCTTCCCCTGTAGGCATTTCGACAAGCTTGCCCTGGTGCAGTGCGATCCCGGCAAGGATCTGGACATCAAATGGTCTTAAGCGGATCGTCCGACGGGCTGTCTCCCTAACGAGAGAATAGGCTTCAACCAATAGCTCTTCCAGAGGATCTCCGTTTTTAGCCCTACGGCTCAGATCGGAGGACTGTTTTTTTATCTTTTCATTAGTGGCTTTCGTCAGATCGAGTGCATTGATCTCCGATAAAATTCTTTCGTATGCGGATAGATCAAACTCGACAGGACTGCCGACCAGCTTGTGGAATGAATTTGAAATGGTGCTGTTTTTTCTTTTTATCATTTTCTCCTTCTTATTAGACTAGGCAGATGTTGTTGAATTTCTCAATTTCTTTGAGGGATTAAAATCAAAAAGTCTAAAAAGGAGGGCCCCGAGCGCTCAATAGTGAAGGAATAAATTTCTGTTTGCGCGGTTGGGAAACACATAAAACAGGTGCAAAAACGACTAAATAGACAGACCAGATCAACGGTAAAAGCAGCAGAAGAGGAGGAAAGAGGAGAGCCAGGAGGAAGAGGAGCGGGCACAGGAACAGAAAATTCCTCTCCTGCAGATGATTCGAGGAAAACTGAAGTGGGGAATTCATTTTGTGCATTTATTCTCTATTTGATCTATAATGTATTTTAAACAATGCCTTTCTGACTGTCAACGCAGAAGAAAGAAATTAAGGAGTCAAGGATGCCTATTTATTCTTATAAATGCAGCGATTGTGAAGAAAAGTTTGATAAACTCGTTGGAGTCACTTCTGAGAAAACCGAACTGAAATGCCCAAAATGCAGCAGCAAGAAAGTCAAAAAAACTCTCACAACCTTTAGTGTTCACGCCAAAACGGAAGAGCCCGCTTGTGCAACAGGCGCCTGTCAACCGATCGGCTGCCCAACCTGTCATTAACCCTTATCTTTTCACTCTAAAATATCGTCCCACAGCTGCTCTCTATACTTCTCTCTATCCATTAAAATGCAGTCATCCAAGGTGTCGACCTTTGTCGTCGAGTAGCTCAACCGCGACATAAAACCCGGAGCTCTGCGTATTCCCTCTCCAATATTGATCAGCACACTATCTCCCTCGCTTAAAAGACCATCTGTCAGGGATCTGATAAATCCCCCTACGGCTATGGCTGCGGCGGGGCCTATCCTAACGGCTGATTCATAGGCTACAAGCCGGGTGATGGCGATGGTCTCTACTTCGGGGAAAGAATTGATCTCTCCACCACTTTCATGGACGAGCTGACTGATCACCGGATATGTGATGGGGTATCCTGTCGCAAGTGTCGGAATGATGGTTTCAGGATTGTGATAGATCGGATAGGATTTCTCCCAGCCTTCGGGAAATCCGTTTTTCTTAGCGTCCGCCCAAGCATCGGCCATGGGAGAACATTTATCCGTTTGGGTGAGGATGAACCGCGGCATTTTTTCAAAATAACCCATTCCACTCAACTCTTGACACGCTTTGGCAATACCGAGGGGTCCCGTGCCTCCGCTGAGCGCCTGGATATATACGGTAGGAAAATCGAGCATCAATCTCAACCATTCGTAAACCATCGTTTTTTTAGCTTCAATTCTCATGGGATCGTAGTTATCGGCCGCAAGCAAAATTTTGTGTTTCTTTGAAAATTCCATAGCCAGCTCTTTGGCTGTGTGGTAGTCGCCGCTGACTCTAAAAACCTTTTGTCCAAAACACCCGATTTCTGCCTCCTGGGCAAGAGATGCGTTATGGGGGAGGAACGTATAAAGGGAGATCCCTGCTGCCGAGAGATACCGTGAATAGGCCACACCTATATTTCCTGTGGACGCGGCAGCATAAGTGGGAATCTCACTTTCCTTGAGTACACTGGCAATCATGGAACCGGCCAGATCTTTAAACGTGCCGGTGGCAAAATTGTTGTCATGCCTGTGAGCATAGACTTTTATATCGAGTCCAAACTTGTTATGTGCGAATTTTTCCAGAAAACGCCACCTGTCAATGGGAACAAGGCCTTCGCCACAACTGACAATATTGTCACGGCTGTCGAGAGGTAAATAATCAAAATATCTCCAAAGGCCTGAATCTGACACAGATTTATCCTGAAGGAAATCTTCAATATTGGCCAAGTTGTCGGCATATTTGACATCGGCTCTATTGTTTCCACACCCAGGACACCTCTGTCCATGGTCAAACCACACTTTAAATGACTCAATCTCCTGCCCGCAGCGGAGACATTGAAGATGGTATTTCCAATCTCTTTTGCTCATTTTTTCTTCTCCTTGGATTCAAGCTGACGAACCCAGGCATCCTCTTCCTCCTGAACCAGATCCAGGTGAATGCCGCATTCCGTCTTATCTGAATTGGCCCAACGCCCACTCCTCTCACCTCCGCCGGAAACGGATCTTGTCGTGCATGAGGGAGGAAAACACCCTATAGATGCGTAACCCTGGTCGTAGAGGGGATGAAACGGTAAATTTTGTGCATAGATATACTGCCATAACTTCCGGTTGTCCCAATGTATGAGAGGATGGATACGGATGTATCCCGCTTTATCCATCATAAACATGTTGAGATCGGCCCTGCTCGGATTTTGGTCTCTTCGTAATGCCGAAAGCCAGGCAGAAACATGCAGCCTTTTTTTTAGCCGATTGAGAGGTTCAACCTTGTTCAACTGGCAGCAGGTATCGAGGTGCTCTTTGGCAAAATTATCCTGATCCGGCTTTAAGATGTATTTTTCCTCATCGGTTGTGATTGTGATAACATTCAGGTTCCATTCCTGGATTAATCGGTCTCTAAACTCGAGGGTTTCTGGAAAATGATACCCGGTATCGATAAAATAGACAGGAAAATCAGGCTGCATTTTTCTCAGGAAACTGATCAAAACCATCCCTGACGATTGGAAGGATGTCGTCATGGCCACATCGGGGTAGAGATTGGAAATCACCCATTGGAGGACTTCTTCACAGGAGGCATATCTGAACTGCATGTTCAGTTTTTTTAAGTCGAACTGCTTCATTTTCTTGAACTTATAAGGATACACATATAGAGCAAGTTTCTCAAGTTTGAAGGATCTTCAGGTTAGTTGGCGTAGTACCCTACACGGTGAGTCACGCGATAGTTTTTGTCCTTTACTCTGACTGTGATGTTCTTAAATGTTCCATCGCTTTTGTAGGCTTTGGGGGAGTAGTAAAGAAGGTAGTAGTTTTCAGAGGCTTTAACGGCTTCCTGAAAAAGAAAATCAGGATTGGCCGAGCTGTCTGAGAATCCTCCTGTAGCTCTAGCCATCTCCCGGAAGGGGCCAAAGATATCCTCTGACTGTTCCTTCATATAGACACCGAATACATGGGGAGGTGGCTTGGTTATGTGCAAAAAATGTATGGATACGGATGAATCTGCATACGCCTGTTTGACTTTGTCCACATCAAATTCGACATCCCTACTGAATAAATCAACCAGAGAAGTTATGGTCATAGAAATATTTGGCCGATCCTGGTACATGGACATATACTCGCTGAGAATATTGGGATCGATCTGGGGGATGTATTCTCTCTGATAAAACATATAAACATACTTCCGGCCTTCTTTTTCCTTTAAATATTCGGCAAAGTTATTCATCTGCTTCTCATCTACACTCCGGATGGTTTCCATCCTCATCAGCATATCTTGGTAAATCTGGAGCTGTTCATCAATGCTCCGGCCTTTGAAATCTCCCGGAGTGAGGCTTTCCATTCGTTCGAAATAATTTTCCTCCTCCACCTCGATCATTGAGTCCAGTTCAGACGATTCGATCGCCTCAAGAATAGAAGCGGTAATCGTACGGGCCAGTTCTTCCATGGACCTAAGAAGGTTGTTGTATTCTGAGGCGCCTAAGAGAGTATCCCGCCTTATGAGCCCCTTGAGCTGTTTAACAATCTCGTCGCGGGATTTAATTTCAAGGGCCTTGCCCCGTAAACGATATGTCTTCATGGGAGTGGCAATAGTCAGTTCGTCTTCGGGAGAAATGGCATTTTTAATAAAATAACCAAGAGCATCTCCAAGTTTAGGATCGTACTCGGACAATTCGAAAAAGAGAAAAAAGCTTCTTGCCGTTTCAGGCGAAAACCTTCTTATTTCCTCGCTTCTCTCAATGCTTCTTTTCTTGACCAGATAGACAGCCTCAACTCTCTGCAGCACGCCATCTTCGAGAATCTCAAAATCATCTATTGTCAGGTTGTCCACAAAAGCATTTTTTTCAAAAACTCTTACAGGAACCTCAACATTTATAACAATACTCTCCTCAGTCACCTGCTGGGAAGAGAGGGCCACGCACATTATACAAATCAAAAGAATAAATATTGATTTTTTCATTGTCCTCGTCCTATAAGAAATATAGTTTAGAACATGCCCCAAGTCAACTTCATGGATAATTTTTAATTACGACTCTAATCTAGAATTTTTACGCCAAAGTTTCCCTTGACCACTTCTCCAATAATCCAGGCTTTTTGGCCGAGTTTATCCAGAATCCGGATGGATTTTTCTGCTGCTTTTGGACTCACTATGAGAGTCATGCCCACACCCATATTAAATGTGCGAAACATTTCTAAATCTTCGACAGAACCTTCTTTTTGAATTTTGCGAAAGAGGGGAAGAATAGGCCATGTGCCCATTTTAATTTCTGCCGACAAACCCTCGGGAATCGAGCGGGGAATGTTGTCGTAAAAACCTCCACCAGTGATATGGGCCATGGCTTTGACAGGCACTTTTTTGATGAGATGGAGAATGTTTCGCGCATAAATCCGGGTTGGTCTCAACAGTTCCATCCCCAATTTTCCTTTAAGCTCATCTTGGCTGAATATCTTGCGGACAAGAGAATAGCCGTTGCTGTGAGGGCCGCTGGACGCAAGTCCGACAACATGGTCACCCGGACGGCAGTTTGAACCATCGATCATTTTTTCCTGGCTGACCGTTCCCACACAGAAGCCGGCCAAATCCAGCTTATCTTTTGTGTACATCCCCGGGAGTTCGGCCGTCTCTCCTCCAATCAGAGCGCATCCGGCCTCAATGCACCCCTTTGTGATGCCCTTCATCAATGTGTAGAGTTTATCACTGTCGAGTTTTCCGCAGGCAATATAATCGAGAAAAAAAAGCGGTTCGGCACCGACGACGACGACATCATCCACACACATGGCTACAAGATCGATGCCGATGGTGTCATATTTTTTGAGAAGATCCGCCAGCAGAAGTTTAGTTCCCACCCCGTCTGTCGCAGAAACCAATACGGGTTTTTGGAGATTTTTAAGGTCGGGTTTAAAAAGGCCGCCAAATCCGCCTATTTGGCCGAGGACTTCAGGCCGTCCCGTTTTTTTAAGGAGAGGTTTGATTTTTTTGATAAAAGACTCGGCCTCATCGATATCGACTCCGGCTTTTTTGTAGGTTAATGGGGCCACTTAATAATCATCCTCAAGTAATCTTTATTAATAATCCAAGTTATAACAAAAATTGGAAAAAATGTGAACAGGTACCAAAATCTTAAATACAAAGAAATCCCCGAACTCCTTGGGTTCCAAATCGGCACGGTCAAGGCCCATGTTCACAGGGCCATCAAGGATTTGGGTAAAATATATTTCGAACTTTCCGGAGGTGCAGTCTCATGACATGCCAAGACATAAAAGAAACAATCCCCGATTATCTCATCTTGAGGCAGCACCTGAAGGAGATAAAGGACGGTTCAGGATTGCCTTCGACAAGTATCACCTCGGTGCCATTAACGGCGGCGGCCCCGAGTTCGTACTCAAAACCATGCGCGGAGACATCCTGATCAGAAAAGCAAAATAGTTCTTCGGGGCCTGACTTTGAAAACTTTAAGAAATTGGGGTCAGGCCTGCAAAACATGACTTATTTTTTTTCTAGATGAAATATGTCATGTTTTGCAGGCCTGACCCCAATTCTTTAGGGTGGCGCGTTTGATCCTATCTTCCTGGGGGAAGACACCGATTCCCGCACCTTCGGGCACTCGGATTGTTCCGTCCTTTGTAATATCTATCTCAGGATCAATCAGGTCCTGAGAGTAATACCTTTTACTCGCCGAGAGGTCGTTAGGAAATTTAAAGTTAGGGAGGGTGGCCAGGTGGAGGTTGTGAGCCCGGCCAATCCCTGATTCCAGCATCCCTCCGCACCAGACAGGGATAGTCTTCTCTTCACAAAAATCATGAATCTTTCGCGCCTCAATGATTCCGCCGACTCGTCCGACCTTGATGTTTATAATCCTGCAGCTCCCCATCTCCAGGGCTTTACGAACCGTTTCTACAGAGACAGCGCTTTCATCCAGACAAATCGCCGTCTTCATTTCAGCCTGCAGCCGGCTGTGATCCCAGAGATCATACGCAGGGAAGGGCTGCTCAAGCATGAGAAGATCAAACTCATCGAGCTCCTTTAGCAAATCCTTATCCTTAAGAGAATACGCCCCATTGGCATCAGCCTGAAGGAGGATATCCGGAAAACGCTTCCTTATGGCCCGGCAGACATCCACATCCCAGCCCGGTTTGATCTTGATTTTTATTCTCAGATACCCTTCCTGCAAAAAAGCCTCAATCCTGTCCAACAGTTCATCGACCGTATCATGTATCCCCACACTAACTCCTGAAGGGATGTCCTTCCTCACTCCATTATATGATTTCCAAAGAGGCTGATTTTTCTGCTTCGCCAATAGATCCCACAGCGCAAGTTCCATCCCGGCTTTGGCCATGAGATGTCCTTTATATTTCTGCACTTGATCGTAAAACACCCGAGGATCGATCACTGACAAATCAAGAACAAGAGGAACTAGGTACTCTTTGAGAATCATCCAGGCCGTTGATGTTGTCTCATAGCTGTAATAAGGACTTCTATCGGCCACGACCTCTCCATATCCGCACAGGCCTTCGGCATACACCCTGACGAGGATAAACGTCCGGCTTTCCTCCCTTCCAAAACTTGTTTCAAAATAGTGGACATAGGGGAGTTCAAGGAGAGAGAGTTCAATTCTATCGATTTTCATGTTCAAATGGTCAGCTCCTGTAAATTGACACCTTTTCTTTCTGCCAATTTTTCATAAATCCCCAAGATTTTATTGGCCATGGATTCGGCGGAAAATCTTTCATGTACGACTTCGCTTCCCATCTGGCCAAATTGTAAGGAGAGGGAAGGATCCCGGTAAACCTTAAGGATGGCCTCTGCCAACGCTTCCGGACTCCGTGGAGGAACAAGCAGGCCTGTCTTCCCATCGACCACAACCTCAGGAATTCCCCCAACATTTGCTGCAACGACCGGGAGTTTGTGCGCCATCGCGTCCATGATGCTGCTTCCCATACCCTCAAGGTACGAAGAAAGCACGAAGAGGTCCAATGAGGCTAAAATCTTGGGGACATCCTCTCGAAATCCCAGGAAAAAGATCCTATCTTCAACATGGATTTCCTTTGCCTGCCTGGTTAACTCCATCAAAAGCGGACCCTCTCCCACGATGATGATTTTAATCTTGGGCACTTTGTCCTTGAGGATTTTTGTCGCATCGATTAAATATTTATGGCCCTTGTGGTCGGCCAGGTGAGCCACAATCCCGACAAGATAATCATCCGGAGCAAAAGAAAATTCTTTTCGCAGATAATCCGATTTTTTTATGTCTTCCGGTGGTAAAAAATCGATCCCATCCGGAACGACATCGATCACCCGGGAATCGATACGACTGGCGATGAGAACTTTTTTTACTCCCAAAGAGACGGCAATGATCGAATCGATGCCCTTTTTGTATTTTCTCTGCGAAAATGGATTTTTGTTCAGTGTAAAATCCACCCGCCTTGAGATGATTCTAATTGGAACTTTAGCTAAGGAGGCCGCATAAGAACCGACAGACAAGGAGCGTGCATCATGAAAATGGACCAACACACAATTTTTCCTCTTCATCACTTTGGCCAAACGGAGGGCGGCCGTTAAGTCGAATTCATTTCGTATTTTAATAGGAGTGACAGGCAGGTTGGCCTCAAGAGCTTTTTCCTGTAAAGGGCTGTTCGGCTGCACCACAAATTCTAAAGGATAGCCCTTTTTCTGGATGGCCTTGGCCAGCAAAAGCGATTGTCTTTGGCCTCCTCTCCACTCTTTGCCCGCATCAACTTGGAAAAGCCTCAATCCTTTCTCCTTTTTTCCAAAATTCTCTCAACTTAGCATAACGGAGAAATATGGAATATCCATGAAGAACAGACACGACAAATCCGGCAAATCCATCCAGGATACCGGCCTTAAAATAATAGGACTTTATGAATCCAAAAATGGGAAGTGAAACAAGCCTGGCCCATCCACACTTTTTTTGTTTGGCATAAAGCTTTTGTGCGGCAAGATCGGAAAACGCATTAATTTTGTCCAGATGTTCATGAATGTTACTGTAGGTAAAATGCAGGAGAGCCCCCTTCAATTTCCGGACCTCGCCCTCGATAACCAACCTTTCGTGCACAAATTCTCCTTCCCAATAGGCTTTATCTTTGCGGAAGAGGCGTAGTTTTCTATCCGGGTACCAGACGGTGTGTTTGATCCATCTTCCTAGGTAAAAGACCTGCCTCGGCATGGAAAACCCGGTCGCCTCTGGATCTCTGCCTCTGTCCTTTAAATGGAGTAATTCTTTATGGAGCTCCGGTGAAAGCCTCTCGTCTGCATCCAGGGAGAGGATCCAGGGGAAGGATGCTTTTCCGTTTGCAAAATTTTTCTGGTCGGAATAATTTTTCCATTTTCGCTGAAAAACATTTTTTGTATATTTTTTTGCGATTTTAATTGTGTCATCGGTGCTGTAGGAATCGACAACGATTATCTCAGAAACAATATCTGCTACACTTTTCAGTGTCGGCTCAAGCCTGTCCTGTTCGTTATAGGTGATGATGACAGCGGAGATGTCCATTGACATCATCTTATTATAAGAAATATTAAAGGGTCAAGTTAGCGATAGTGTTCGATTTTGATATTTCGCATAGCCAGGCTTGTTCCAAGGACCTTTTCCATCCTCGCCAGCGCAAGATTGTAATCCACAAGCGTTTTAATCTCTCGAGACTTGGTGTTGGCCAGTTCTTCCTGATACTGAAGGACAAAGTAGTTGGTTGAAAGGCCAACATTTAATTTTTTCTCTTCAGCCTCCAATCTCTTCAAGGCGTGGCGGCTCGCAATTTTAAGCGCCGTGTATCTTTTAGCCAGGGATTCAATATCCCGAACGGCATTCCGGACATCCAGCAAGACCTGCTTTTCTCTGTTTTGGAGTTCGAGAAAGCTTTGCTCGAGTTCCATCTGTGCCACAATAAAATTGGCTTTGGTTAAAAAATTACTGATGGGGACAGAGAGAGTCAGGTTTATTGACCAGTTGGAGTGCTTGAGTTTGAAGGCATCCCAAAGAGAATTCCAGGCATTTTTTTCTTCTGTTCCGATCACGACTCCAAGGAATGGATTGTCATCCAAATAGAGGAGCCTGTCGCCCGATATCCCGGGGCTCCAGTATGACAATTGAAGATCGAGACCGGGAAGAAGCTGGTTTTTGGCCCCACTCAAATTGAGTTCCTTGGTATTAATCGTCCTTCTGCTCATTGTGAGATCAGGCCGGTTAGACAAGGCCGTCCGGATGGCCCCTGTCAAAGAGATACTCTGTTTTTCAAAGCTCGGCCGGTCCAGAGGAATGATTTTTTTAGGCTCGATCTCCTCGACTTCCAGAATATTGAGGATAATTTTAAGGCCGTCTTCATTCTTTCTGATCAAGGTTTCGGCCTGAAGAACATCCGCCTCTCGAGAGGCAACAACGGCTTCTGCATTGAGGATTTCTATTTCCGCCAGTTTTCCGACTTCCACTTCTTTTTTGTTCTTGGCAAGCAGATCCTGGGCCAGCCGGAGTGAATGTTCCGTAACATTATAATTTTCTATCGCGTAAACCAGATTCCAGTATGCATCCTGCACACTATAAATGGTTTCCATCAAGACAGATTCAAACTGCCGCTGGGATATATCCAGATTGTTTTGGGCGACAAGGATTTCTCTGCGATTCACTTTGTAGCCAAAATCCCTAAGAAGCGGCTGTGAAAAATCGATCTGCAGGGTATTCCCATACCTCGGATTAATCAGTTGAAACGACTGGTTTGTGTCGGCTTTGTATCCGGTTAAAGAGAGGGAGAGGTTCCCTCCGGAAGAGATCCGCTTTACCACAGCCACAGAATAATCTGAGGATTTTGTAATGGACGTGCCGCTGGCATCCAGAAACCAGTAAGAGGGGCTTTCCGTACTCCGGGTTCCTAAATTGAGATCAAAACGGGGCATAAATATTTCTTTGGCTCGCGTCACAGACATTTCAGCCAGACCGGGATTGATCACCTCAACAGCCACAAGGAGGTTATTCTCGAGTGCCTTTACGATACAGTCCTCCAATGATAAGGAGAGATCTCCCTCCTCTGAAGCCCATACGGAACCGGCAGACAAAGCCATCAAGATAACAAGACACAAACTCGTTTTGAATGTCATTTTACACCTCCAGACACATTTTTTTGATCAGCAGACAAAATAGAACAAGCTTAGAAGCTATTTTATCACATAAGTTGCCTGTACTTCTCGCCTCGAATATAATATACGTAATTTATACTGGTAAATGAAAAAAAGACCTCCACCTATAATTCTTTCTATCCTTCTTTTCTGCTCTTTACTCCTCGCTTACCTGTTTTCTACTCTTGTACAAGTCCACAGCTACACCATCGAAAATCACTCTTATCGCTTTAATGTTTTCCTTTTTGTAGTGGCAGCAGTCCTCGCTTTTTTTATTCTTCTGATAGCCTGGTCGTCTACCTCAAAATTTTTGTCTAATCGTTTTGAAATCAGCTTGGCTCGAACACAAAAATTAGATGTTTTGAGCTATATCCCTCTTGTTCTGCTCCTTCTTTTGCCTTTTGCTAATTCCCACTATGTGGACCACCGGGATTTTTCCTCCAGGGTGGCACTTTTTGGATTCGCAATACTGGCCGGCATTCTCTCTATTAAATTCATGGCCCACCAAAAACTAAAAGCTGAAAAATCTGATTTCACGCAAAATTTCTGGAAAAAAATATCTACCTTCTCTATAAGAAAAAAGCTCGCAGTCCTTTTCATTTTGGCCCTTGTTGTATTCAACTTCGGATCTGTGCTGATGAAAAAGGGAGGCATCAGCTACTCTGGCGATGAACCACATTATCTTCTCATCACCCACAGCCTGCTTCAGGACGGAGATTTCAATCTGTCAAACAACTATTCGAATCAAGATTATTTCGCCTATATGCCGGGAACTTTGAAACTCGATGCCCATCTAGCCCCAGGGACGTATGGCTACTCCATGCATTCCCCAGGAGTTTCAATCCTTCTCTTCCCTTTTTATGCTCTGGGGCTCCTCGTCTCAAAGGGGGCAGTCTTTTATTTCGTTCGGTTCGGGATGAGTATTTTTGGAGCCCTATTGGGAA
>JAZFSR010000247.1:0-2628 GCA_036446295.1 Candidatus Aminicenantaceae bacterium | reverse complement strand
CCTTCAGGAAAACATCGACAATTATGAAGACAGTCAAGTGGGCGCCGCGGTGAGACAGATTCACACTGACTGCTCTAAAGTCCTAAAGGAGCAAATACAATTGGAACCAATATTAAATTCGCCTGAAAGAGAAACGGTCACCATCCCGGACTCTTTTGATCCCTCGGAAATCAAAGTCTCCGGAAATCTTCCCGGCAATCCTCCCTATAAAGGGATCTTACAGCACAAAGGATGGAGGGTTTCAAAATTAAACTTACCTTCAAGAAACGAAAGTATTAACCCTAAAGTCGTTTATCCCGCGGAAGTGGTTTTTGAAAACCAATGAAAAAACCAAGATATTTAATCGGGATTGATTTAGGCACGACCAATACGGTTGTCTATTATATGGATACCCAAGCCGAAAGTCTTGAGCCCGTTCTTTTTATGATTCCCCAGGTCACGGATTTGGGTGAAATAGGGGAAAACGATGTTCTCTCTTCCTTTCTCTATTTACCTGAAGATAAAGAAGTCCCCAAAAAAGCTCTGTCTCTTCCCTGGGATGAAAATAAGGATTTTTCAGTGGGCCAACTGGCCAGGAAAAATGCCTCCCTCCTGCCGGGAAAAGTCGTCTCCTCTGCAAAATCCTGGTTGTGTGTAGACAATGTAGACCGACTAGCTCCAATACTGCCATGGAATCGTGACAACCAGGAAAAACAGATTTCACCGGTTGAAGCTTCAAAGCGGATTCTAGAACATATTAAAAATGCCTGGAATTTCACAATGGCCAAAGATAATCCGGCCTTTTCCCTTGAAAAACAAACGGTTATCTTAACCGTCCCCGCCTCTTTTGATGCGGTCGCTCGTGAGCTCAGCGTTAAAGCCGCAAAAATGGCGGGCTTTGATGTTGTTTTAATCGAAGAACCTCTCGCTGCTTTTTATTCATGGCTCCAGGAAAATGAAGAGTCCTGGAGAGACCAGCTCAGCTTGGGGGATGTTGTTTTAGTTTGCGATATAGGTGGAGGAACGACAGATTTCAGTTTGATTAAAGTTGTAGATAACGAGGGTAATCTCGGATTTGAAAGAGTGGCGGTCGGAAGGCATATTCTTCTGGGCGGCGACAATATGGATTTGACCATTGCCTATTCAGTGGCAGAGAGACTTCGCAACGAAAAAAGTCTAAATCTTGATAATTATCAGATTACCGGACTCACCCATGCCTGCCGTCAGGCAAAAGAAATATTAATGTCTTCTGAGGACGCGCCGGCTCAGAAATTAACAGTCTTAGGTAAAGGCTCAAGTGTTATTGGCGGAACGATAACTGCAGAACTAACCAGAGATGAGATTAATAAAATCTTTCTGGATGGATTCTTTCCCCTCTGCTCTTTAGATGAAAAACCTGTTGAAACAAAACAGTCCGGACTCCGCACGTTTGGTCTCAATTACGAAGCGGATCCGGCCATAACAAAACATCTTGCAAGCTTTCTTTCCAAACATGCTTCCAATGCCGAGGATCTGCCTAACTGTGTATTTTTTAACGGTGGCGTGACAAAGGCCGGTCCCGTAAGAGAAAGAATAATCGCTGCTCTCCAAGAATGGCCGCTGCGGCCCTCTGAGCCAATGAGAGTGATAACCGGGACCAATCCTGACCGCGCCGTTGCGAAGGGTGCCTGTTGTTACGCCAATGTTTCCAGGGGTCAAGGCATCAGAATAAAATCAGGCAGCTCTCATTCCTATTATATCGGGATTGAAGTTTCAATGCTGGCCGTTCCGGGCTTTATTCCTCCCTTAAAGGCATTGTGTATAGTTCCTTTAGGCATGGAAGAGGGGACCGGACATGATATCCCTTATTCAGGACTCGGTCTTATTGTAGGGGAGACAACAGAATTTTCTTTTTTCATGTCGACTTCCAGAAAAGATGATGCACCCGGCAGTTTAATAGAAAATGTGGATACACATGAGGAGATTTTAAAAGTTTCTTCTCTTACCGCCACTCTGCCCGTGGAAAAAGGTATAGCTCCCGGCAGCCTAGTGCCTATAAATCTAAGATGTGATTTAACAGAAACCGGAACCCTCCAGATTTGGTGCATCGGCCATGATGAGTCTAAGTGGAAACTCGAGTTTGAGCTGAGAAGTGACGAGAGGACAAATGCATGAGGCCCGTTTTATAGTTGGCATCGACTTTGGTACAACCAACATTACTGTTGCCTATACGGATACTAAAAAAGATCCTGAAAAAATAGTTTTATTCCCCATACCCCAGCTCAGTGCTCCCGGAGAAATTATTGAATCCGAATTACTCCCCGCATTTTGTTTTTTCCCCGATAAACGCCAGCTCCCTGAAAAAGCCCTAAAGTTACCCTGGAAAGGTAAAACAGATTATGCTGTGGGTGTCTATGCCAGAGATTTTGGCCCGGATAGTCCCGGAAGATTTATTTCATCCGTAAAATCATGGCTGTGTCATGCCGGCATTAACCGCCGTGAGAAGATTCTCCCATGGAACAGTGATTTTAAAGACTGCACCAGATCTCCTATTGAAATAAGCCGCTACTATTTGGAACATATCAGAAACGCCTGGGATTTTAAATTTAAACATCTAAAAGATAAAAATGGAAAGCCCTGCCTCTTCGCTAATCAACAAGTCGTTTTAAC
>JAZFSR010000246.1:0-2440 GCA_036446295.1 Candidatus Aminicenantaceae bacterium | reverse complement strand
CTCGGAAGGAGACGGGAGAAGCGCCGAAATTCGCGGTGAAAAAGAGCGAGAACTAAAGAGGATCCAGTCCGGAGCTTACAAGACCGTTCAGGAAATCAAGGGAAAGGCTGACGCCCAGGCGACAAGAATTTATGCCGATGCGTATAACCTGGATCCGGAATTCTACCAGTTCATGCGGACCTTGGAAACATACAGAATCGTCATGGATGAGGGGACCATACTTCTTCTGTCCACCGACACCGAATTCCTGAAGTACCTCAAAAAAACCACCAGATAAAATTTAGGACCTGGCTTTAGAAGAAATAATTAAAGGGACATCATACTTAATTCAAAAGGAATTAAGTATGATGTCCCTTTAATTATTTCTTCTAAAGCCAGGCCCTAATCTATTTCAGGATAGTGCGGAGGCGGTCAAGAGAGCTATTCCCCCCAGTTAAAACTATCACAACAGTTTTTCCTTTCAGTTGATCCTTCAATTTTAGAGCTGCTGCAGTAGAGGCCGCACCCGCTTCTTCAACCATATTTCTTACAACTTCCATAATCAAGAGGATGGCATCCTGCATCTCTTTTTCCGAGACAAGAATAAAATCAGCCAGAAAATCCTGAAGGATATCCTGTGTGAGTTCAAATCCTACTTGTGTAGCTAATCCTTCGGCCTTTGTTTCCATTTTGGCCGTCACAATCTTTTTGTTTTTCCAGGAAAAACAGGCCGCAGGTGCCTGCTCTGCCTGAACACCAATCACTTGAACATTCGGATTGATAGCTTCTTTGACCAGACAGCAGCCCGAAGCGCCACTCCCTCCACCAACAGGGACTATAATCATATCTACGGAAGGGACATCTTCAAATATCTCTAGGGCATAAGTGCCCACCCCGGCAATCAGATCCGGTTCATTGGCCGGATGGACAAACCTCGCCCCCCTTTCTCCGGCCAACTGTTCTGCATATTCTTTGGATTCATCAAAAATTCTGCCATAAAATATTATTTTTGCACCCCAACTTTTCACCGCTTTGACCTTGGAAGGATTGGCCTTCTCAGGCATAACGATTGTCACAGGAACATCAAACAGGTGTCCCGCATAGGCGATGGATTGGGCATGATTTCCTGTCGATGCGGTCACGACGCCTTTATCTTTCTGCCAAGCTTCCAGTCTAGAAAATAAAAAGAGCGCCCCCCTGGCCTTAAAAACCCCTGTGGGCGTATGATTTTCGTGCTTGATATAAACCTTTGTCCCCAAAAGCTCATTCAGATAAGGATAAGAATAAATAGGAGTTCGCGGCATATAGTCTTTTATGAGCTGCTTTGCCTCTAAAATATTCTTAAAATTCGGTCTTTCCCAATTCATGATCTTTTCCTTTAGTCAACAAATTTTTTGAATTCGATCGCGCCAATCGGATCAAGTGATGTTTGTTTGGAAACAGAGCTGCTGTTCCACCGGTGTGAAAGAAAACAACATTATTGTCCTTTTTAAAATGGCCCTTTTTAATGAGATCAATTAAAGCGGCCATAGCTTTCCCCGTATACACAGGATCGAGGAAAATCCCTTCATTTTCCCCTGTTATTCTTATGGCTTCAAAGACATCCTTGTTAATAATACCGTAGCCTTCTTTCAGGTATTCATCATGCACAATAACATCATTGAGTTCTGCTTGAACATCTAAATGTAAAGCCTCAACTGTATCCCTATATATTTTCCAAACTCTTTCACGGTATGATTTTTTTTCTTCGGACACACTGATGCCTATCACTCTCACTTTTTTTCCCATGGCCACCGCTCCTACAATAAGTCCTGCCTGTGTCCCTCCGGAACCACTCGCATGAAGCACACAATTGACTTCAACATCCAACTCTGAGGCCTGCTCGATCATCTCCACATAGGCATCGACATAACCGATTGCACCTAAGGGAATATCCATGGATCCTCCAACCATCGATCCGCCAATCGGAGCAAAATATGGTTTGAGTCCCTGCTGTTTGACTTCACTGATTACATCCGCAAGAAGCTCTTCGGCCTCCTCCTCCCTTATGATTTGCCCCTTACGTGCGTCTCTTATCCTTATATCCGCTCCCAAGAGATAATCCATAAGGAGATTTCCGTCGTATTCTTCAGGGAGATCATATGTTTTAAACAAAACAAGAATTGGTTTAATCCCATACTTCTTGGCAGCAGCGGCCGTCTGGAGACACCAGTTGGACTGAAGTGCCGCCCAGGTGACCACAACATCGGCACCTTTATCCAAAATGTCCTGCATGATATATTCCAGTTTGCGCGACTTATTCCCTCCAAATGCCAGTCCTGTGAGATCATCGCGTTTGATATAAATCTGTGGGCCTCCGAGAATTCGAGTCAGATTCTCCAATTTATAAAAGGGTGTAGGACGCTGAATGAGGTCCTTTTTTTGATAATTCCGGATCTTATCGCTTAATTCAGAAATGGAA
>JAZFSR010000245.1:0-7745 GCA_036446295.1 Candidatus Aminicenantaceae bacterium | reverse complement strand
TTGCACCGGTAGATCAATGGGAAGCACTTGGAACTACTCTTCCCAGGCCAAACAGCCGGGATATAGTCACCGGAGAAAATCGATTCACAATGGATATTATGAGACCGAATATGATCTATGGAAAAATCCTGCGTCCACCCTCTTATGGAGCCACGCTTACTTCAATCGATCTTTCCGAAGCCAAAGCTATGAAGGACGTAATTGTTGTTCAGGATGGACAATTTATTGGATTTGCTGCGCCGTCATCGTTTCTTGCGGACAAGGCTCTGGAGGCTGCTGCAAAAACTGCATCCTGGAAAACCGTTTCTCAGCCATCGAGCGAAAATCTGTATTCCCATCTGAAGAAAAATGCCCGTACGGGCGGAAGATCGCGTCCTAGAACCACGGGCTCTGTTGATAAAGGTTTTGGCGAGGCCACAAAGATACTCAGTGAAACCTATGAAGTGGCTTACGTTCAGCATGCACCCATGGAACCAAGGGTGGCTGTTGCAGAATGGAATGATGGGAAATTGACCGTCTGGACGGGTGTAGATGGACCCCATCGAGTGCAGGGAAATTTATCTCGTACTTTTCAAATCCCAGCAGAACAAATACGTGTGATTGTGCCTGATATGGGTGGAGGATTCGGGGGCAAACATACCGGTGAGGCGGCCGAAGAAGCGGCGAGAATGGCCAAAGTTATTGGGCGCCCGGTGGCTGTTCACTGGACACGCTCCGAGGAGTTTACTTGGGCCTATTCTCGACCGGCAGCGGTCATTGAGTGCAAAGGGGGACTGGATACAAACGGCTCGCTTATTGCCTGGGACTTTACTAATATTAATGCCGGTGGTTCAGCTCTTGAATCGCCCTACAATATAGCCAATACCAGAGTCCTCTCTGTGGGTTCCGATTCTCCTTTGCGTCAAGGTTCATACAGGGGCCTTGCTTCAACGGCCAACAACTTTGCCCGGGAGTCCTTTATGGATGAGTTGGCCACAGCCGCCGAAGCTGATCCGCTTGCCTTTAGACTTGACCATCTTGAGAACTCCCGTATACGAACCGTGCTGGAGGCCGCTGCCAAGCACTTCGATTGGCCGTCTCGGAGAAAAAAAGTTACTTCTGAATTAGGCGTAGGATTGGCCTGTGGGACAGAAAAGAATTCAGTAGTGGCAGCCTGTGTGGAGGTGAGTATTGACAGGAGAAGAGGTGAGATAAAGGTCAATCAGGTTTGTGAAGTTTTTGAATGCGGACCCATCCAGAATCCGGCAAATCTGCTCTCTCAGATACAGGGCTGCATTATTATGGGTCTGGGTGCGGCGCTGCGTGAAGAAATGCGATTCACGGACGGCAAAATTCTGAATGCCAGCTTTAGGGAATATCGGGTACCGCGGTTTAAAGATGTCCCAAAAATCGATGTACATATGATTAATAAAACTGACATACCCTCGGCAGGCGGTGGAGAGACACCCATTATCGCCATCGCCCCTGCCATCGCCAATGCAGTCTTTGCTGCAACCGGAATCCGTATTCGATCCATGCCGATGCAAAGTGCCTTATTTAGTCAAATACAGTAGATTAAATACCAATCACTGACATTGATCTTTTTTTCTTTAACAAAAAAAGCTTGGCATATAACAATATTAGCATATAATAAAGATGTTATATAATAATATTTATATACACTGAGGTGGACAATGACGGCTGTAAACCAAGCCCATAAAAAACTAGCTAAAAAGTTCCGGGTTCTCGGTCATCCAGTGAGAATTAAGCTTCTGGAGGATTTGATGAAAAAAGAGTGCTGTGTGGGAGAAATACAGAAAGGCCTTTCTGTGTCCCAACCCAATGCGTCACAGCATCTCAAGATCCTGAAGGAAGCAGGGATTATTGAGGCAAGACGGGAAAAGAACAAAATATGCTACAGAATTGTGGACAAGGCTGTTGTTCAAGCTTTCAAAATATTAAAAAAAGAGGTTTAAAATGGAAAAAATTAAAGAAACATCAGAAAATACTTTTCAATCCGATGTCCTGGAATCCGAAGTGCCGGTGGTTGTTGATTTTTGGGCGCCATGGTGCGGTCCCTGCCGGATGGTCTCTCCGGTCTTAGAAGCCGTTGCTAAAAAACTCGATGGCCAAATGAGATTTGTCAAGCTCAATACGGACGAGAACCAGAAGACTGCTGGAGAATACAACATTATGGCCATCCCTTCCCTGCTGGTTTTTAAGGGAGGAAAAGAGGTGGATAGGATTGTAGGATTTAAGCCTGAGGCACAGCTCGAAGAGCACCTCAAAAACGTTATCACAACATCTTAAGAGAACTTTCGTGACGTTGAAGGAGGACTGAGATGTGGTGGGAAAATAAGCTTATGCGGACGTTCCGGTGCCGTTTAAAGCAAAAGCCTGGGATTCTCGGCCATCTCCTTGCGTCCATAGGAGATGAAAAGGGATTTTTAGGTGAGATTAAAACGGTCAGAATGGGTCGAACTTCAGTGGTTCGGGATCTTGTGGTTTTTGCCGATGACCAGACTCATATGGAAGAACTGATCAATGTGGTCCACCTTAATCCGGATGCGGAACTTCTTGAAGTTCGGGACGAGGTCTTGGAAATGCATCAGGGTGGAAAGATAGCTATCCGCAGCCGGTACAATATCAACACTCTCGAGAAGTTGAGACTTGTGTATACTCCAGGCGTTGCGGAGGTGTGTTTGAAGATCCAGAAGGACCCCTCCCTGGCCCAAAGGTTCACGTCCATCCCTCATTTTGTGGCCATTGTGACCGATGGTTCTGCCGTGCTGGGCCTTGGAGATATCGGGCCTGAAGCGTCCATGCCGGTTATGGAAGGGAAGTCCTCGCTTATGGAAACATTTGTTGGTTTATCCGGAGTGCCGATTCTACTGGATACAAAGGATCCCGACGCTATTGTCGAGACAGTTGTTCACATCGCTCCAACTTTTAGTGCGATCCAATTGGAAGACATTTCGGCTCCTCGCTGTTTTGAAATCGAATCCCGTCTTAAAGAAAGATTGAATATTCCTGTGATGCATGACGATCAACACGGGACGGCTGTTGTTGTTACAGCTGCATTGATGAATGCGGCCAAGATGGCGAAGGTTGACCTTAAGCAGTGCCGTATTGGGCAGATTGGATTGGGAGCTGCAGGATTAGCCGTCTCTAAGATGTTGATGCATTTTCTGGACACAGCCATCCTGGGAGCAGACCTGTCGGATGAAGCGAAAAGACGGCTCAAAGATGCCGGGGGAATTCCCTCCGATCTGGAAGAAATCATGTCCACTTGTGATGTCGTGATTGCAACCACAGGAGTTGCCGGATTGATCAAACCTGAATTGGTGAGGAAGGGACAGATAATCCTTGCACTCTCCAATCCTAAACCTGAGATCGAACCCAAGGATGCTTTAGATCAGGGAGCGGTCTTTGCAGCAGACGGCAAATCTGTAAATAATATTCTCGGCTTTCCCGGAATATTTCGTGGAGCGGTGGATGCAGGCGTTTCGCAGCTCACTGTTGAGATGTTTATCGCCGCGGCAAAAGCCATCGCCGAAGCGGCCGCACCGGGAGATCTGGTTCCCAGTCCGTTGGAGCTGAGTGTGCATCGTTCAGTGGCCTGTGCTGTGGCTCGAACAGCTTTGGATGCGGGATTGAATTCAAAGGATCTAACCGGTTATTTTGATGAAAGAACTGAGTGATAGGTAGTTTTTAGGAACAAAGTCAGCCGGATGCTGTGTTTATAATTCTTTGTCTATTCTTGACAACAATTTTTCCGTTTTTTATTACATGAGTGATCGGATTTATCCCGATATGGTAGCCTAAGAAGGCATAATTGGGGACATCACAGAGCAAAAGGTCCATTTTTTTTCCCAGTTCCAGGCTTCCCACGATATTTTGCCGGGAGATGGCATAGGCTGCATTCGCTGTTGTGGCATTGATGGCTTCTTCAACTCCCATCTTTAAGGTGAAGACTGCCAACTGAAGAATAAAAAGCATGGATTCAGTCATAGAACTTCCGGGATTAAAATCTGTGGCCAAGGCTACAATCGTACCGAGATCGATGAGCCGGCGGGCAGGAGCTGTCTTGTCGAGCATTAGAAAGAACGAAACACCCGGTAGAAGGATGGCCACCGTGGAGCTTTTTGAAAGAGCGGTCATGCCATCTTGTGTGATGGCGATGAGATGTTCGGCTGAAGTGGCATTCACCTCAGCCGCGAGTTCAGCGCCACCAAGGGCGGAAAATTCATCGGTATGGATTTTAATTTTCAGGCCCGACTGCTGTGCCGCTTCGACGAGTTTACGGGTGTCCTCTACAGAGTAAACCCCCTTCTCACAGAAAATATCGAAAAATTCAGCAAGATTTTGACGTTTGACCTCCGGGAGCATCTCCCGAATGATCAGCTCGATATATTCACTCTTGTTTGACTTGTATTCCAGAGGAATTTCGTGAGCTCCAAGGAAAGTGGAAGCCAGATCAATGGGATGCATCCGGTTGGCCTCCTTAATAACCTTGAGCTGTTTGAGTTCATCTTTCGTGTTGAGACCGTATCCACTTTTCGCTTCGGCAGTTGTGGTTCCGTGGAGAAGCATGCTGTCCAATCTTGAAAGACAGAGAGAGAGAAGTTCCTGTGAGGACGCTTGACGTGTGGCCTTGACGGTTGTCTGTATTCCAAGACCTTTAGCGGCCAGCTGAAGGTAGGTGAAGCCTTTCAGACGAAGGAGGAATTCGTCTTCTCGACTCCCTGCAAAAGGAAGATGTGTGTGAGAATCGACAAAACCCGGAAGTCCGATTTTTCCTTTCCCATCGATCTGCACACCATTTTTATTGAGAGACACTTCATTGTGACACTCTTTTTCGGTCCCTATGAAAATAATAGTTCCATCGAGAGACGCGATAGTTGCATCCGTGATGCAGCCGATATCCTGAAGGGCTTCTTTCCGTTTTGGAATCGGCCCTTTACAGGTGATAAGCTGATTACAGTTTGTGACGACCAGGTCAGCTGACTTCATTGGAAGATTTTCTTAAAGAAGACTTTTTGTTTCTTCGGATAAAAGAAGGTGTTTCATAAGGATCCCATTGTTTTTCCCAAGCTGGCTTTTTCCAGAGAGAATCGTTCCCTTTGGATTCGAATAAATAGGGAGGCGTTTCGTGAGGAACTTGAATGGGAGGAGGTGTCGGCTTTCGAATCGGGGGAAGCTCATCAATCTGAATGACATCATCTTCAATCTGAGGATCGAATCCTGTGGCGATCACCGTCACTTTGACTGTATCCTTCATTGTCTCGTCGATCACTGTTCCAAAGATAATGTTGGCATCCGGATGAACGAGATTGTAGATAAGGTCTGACGCTTTTGAGACTTCATGGAGCGTTACATCTTTGCCTCCTGTGATATTGATGAGGACTCCGTGTGCGCCTTCGATCGTGTTGTCGACAAGAAGTGGGCTTGAAATGGCTCTTTGTGCTCCCTCTATGGCTCTGTTCTCTCCTGCGGCCAATCCAGTTCCTAGAAAAGCCATCCCCATTCCCTTCATTATGGATTTCACATCCGCAAAATCTAGATTGATCAATCCAGGCTTTGTGATGAGATCTGAGATTCCCTGCACGGCTTGACGAAGAATATCATCCGCTAACTTGAATGCATCCTGGATAGAAGTGTTTAATTGGACCGTTTGAAGAAGGCGTTCGTTCGGAATCGATATAACCGTGTCCACTACATCCTTAAGATCACTCAAGCCCTGCTCTGCCTGTTTAGACCGAACGCTGCCTTCGAAACAAAATGGCAATGTTACAACCGCGATGGCGAGAATGTCCATTTCAGAAGCCAATTTAGCCATGATTGGAGTGGCTCCTGTGCCGGTTCCTCCTCCTAGTCCTGACGTGAGAAAGATCATGTCGGCCCCTTCTATCATACTGCGCAGCTGTTCAATGTCTTCAACAGCCGCTTCTTTTCCTGTACCAGGGCTTCCACCGGAACCTAATCCTTTGGTCAGCTGTTTTCCGATTTGATACTTGGTTTTGGCAAAGTTTGTTTCAAGTGCCTGTAGATCAGTGTTGATTGCAATAAATTCAACGCCTTCAATGCTGGTTTCGATCATCCGGTTCACAGCATTTCCTCCGCCGCCTCCGATGCCAATAACCTTTATCTTGGCTCCTGATTTTTCTTCAACAAGATGGAATTTTAGTTTTCCTTTCAATTGTTCATCCATGTGTTCCTCCTATGCTTCCCGTAGCCAATCTTTCATTTTGACCCAGAAACCTTTCTTTCTTTCTTTAGAAATACCCTTTTCTTTCCATTGATTATATCCATAAAGGATGAGTCCCACAGCCGTGGAGAAGTCAGGTGTGCTGACTCTGTCCATCAATCCCCCTACGCCTATGGGATCTCCCCGTCGAACGGGCAAGTCAAATATTTCTTCTGCCACTTCTTCCAGACCTTCGAGAAGGGCCGTTCCCCCAGTAAGGACAACCCCGGAATTTAAAGATTTTTCATATCCCATTCTTTTTGTCTCGTTATCGATAAGGCGGAAAATTTCATCCGCCCGCGGCTGAATGATGTCAGACAGAAGCTGACGGGACAGAATCCTTGGTTTCTTCCCCCTGCCGACGGGGGGAACTTCAATGGTCTCTTCCTCATTTGAAATGGGGCTGGATACACAGCCGAATTTTTTCTTGATTTTTTCCGCGTCAGGGATAGGTGTCCGGAGTCCAACGGCGATGTCGTTGGTGAAATTATCTCCCCCAATAGGGATGACCGATGTGTACCAAAGGCTACCCCGTTCAAATATGGCGATTTCAGTCGTTCCCCCTCCTATGTCGATCAAACCCACTCCTAATTCCATTTCATCGTGCGTGAGAACAGAAAAACTTGTGGCGATTTGATTGAGGACGATCTGCTCAATCTCTATGCCTGCACGGCTGAGACAAGTTTTGAGGTTCTGCACCGAGGTTGTCCCCGCAGTGATGATGTGAACGTTGACTTCGAGCTTGATTCCGCTCATATCAAGTGGATCTTTAATCCCATCTTGTTCATCCACGACGAATTCCTGAGGTATGATATGGATAATTTCCCGATCCGGAGGTATGGAAACGGCTTTGGATTGTTCGATGACTCGCTTGATATCTTCACTGCTGATTTCTTTATTTCGTCCGGAGACGGCCACAACTCCCCGGCTGTTAAAGCTTTTTATATGGGCGCCGGAAAGTCCGATGAACGCGGAATCAATAGCCACTCCCGCCATAAGCTCTGCTTCTTCCTGAGCTTTTTTGATAGCTTCAATGGTGGCTTCAAGGTTGACGACGACTCCTTTTCTCAGCCCTCTTGAATCCGCAGTACCAATCCCTATGATCTCGATCTTTTTTTCATCAGTAATTTCGCCGATAATGGCTGTTGTTTTTTTTGTTCCGATATCAAAACCGACGATGTAATTATTTTTTTGCATCAGTTTACCTCCTTTGAAGTGCTGGTCATATTTTTTATCGTATTATCTCTAAAGAGCTTGATGAAGAATCGATCTTGAAAACGAAGGTCTACATACTCTAAATCTCCTAATCTTTCCAGATAGGTTTTTTCAGCTAGAAATCTTCTGAAATTTTCAACAAAAAGGTTATTTCCCAGAATAAGCCATGTTAAGGAATCTCTCGTTTTAACTTTAACGTTCAAAGTTTCTGAAAGATCCAGAATTTCGATATTTTGTCTTTCTTTTGATGTCATTTTTTCCAGACACTCCCTGGCCAGATCTATTTTTTCTCTGTAATAGTCCT
>JAZFSR010000244.1:0-3575 GCA_036446295.1 Candidatus Aminicenantaceae bacterium | reverse complement strand
GTTTTGGACATGGTGTTTTCCCCCTATTTTTTCCAGGAGAGACAGAAAAAAGGATTCTTCTTGATTTTGTACAGCCGTTTCCCAATTTTTCAGAGATTGATCAGGGATAAACAGATGATCTTTTTTTAGGAGCCGATTAATTCCATTGAGAGCCCGCCATTGGATGATGACCAGTAGGGCTAAAATATAAAAAAATATGTTGGGGCCGGGAAGAATGGCCGCTATTCCGCTTATAGGCAGAATGATGGCTTCTCCGATGAGCACGATGATGTGTTTTGTGCGTTGTCTCTGTAGAAAATAATAAAATTTGCTCTTTAATTTCTTTTCATCCAATCTTCCGGAATAGAGTATCCTAATCTGTTTCTCCTCTATTTTCGGGGTGAGCCCAAATGCTTGTTCCTGTTTGAGGAATGTTAAAGGCAGGAGATTCAGCAGTTTTAATTTTGCCATCTCCCAAAATTTTCTCATGCTGGAAAACTCTACCCGGATCTCAGAGAGAGGTTGGGAAGAGAAATACCTGTATTTCTGGCGATAATCCTGAACAATGAAAAAATTCATGAGATAATCTTATTTTATCATGGTACAAACAAAACTTATATAACCTGATTTATCGGCGTTGGTTGAGGAGATAAATGAAGAATGGGGCGCCTATTACGGCCGTGATGATACCTATTGGGAGTTCTGTAGAAAAAAGAAGGTTTCGCGCCAATAGATCGGAGAAAACGAGGAAGACTCCCCCTGTAAAGAATGAGTAGAAGAAAAGGGATCTGTGATCCGGTCCGATTAGAAGACGGACCCAGTGGGGAACGATCAATCCGACAAATCCGATAATGCCGGAGACAGAAACGGCAGATGCGGCTAGAATTGTGGCCAATGCCAGGAATATTTTCCTCATTTTTTTCACGGAACAGCCCAGTGTTTGAGCCGTGTCGTCACCAAGTACGAGGAGGTTCATGTCTTTGGCAAACCATTGAGCGGCGATAAAGCAGACAAGGAAATATGGAAGAATAGCAAGAATCTGTTTCCAGTCTGCAAGGTGAAAGCTTCCCAGCAGCCAGAAAACAGCTTGTTCATAGGAATCGGATTTGAGAAATATGAGAAATGAGGTTAAGGCCGAAGCCATCGCGCCTGCAGCAATTCCCGTAAGAAGAAGAGTCTCTACCTTGAATCCTCCCTTTTTTTGGGAAAGAAAATAGACCAGATAGACAATGGCAAATCCTGTAGCAAAGGCAAAGAGACTCTGGACATTTAGGCCTAAAAAACTGAATGACAATCCCAGCTGGAGAGCAAGGACGGCTCCGAAAGAGGCTCCCGATGAAACACCCACCACAAAAGGTCCGGCCATTGGATTCTGGAAATACCCTTGAAGAATGGCTCCGGACAGAGATAAGCTGGCGCCAACCAAAAAAGCAAGAATGGCTCGAGAAAGACGGATCTGGAAAATGGTGGAATTTGAAGTATCGCCTTTAAAGACATAATTCCAGAGATCGTTTAATCCTGCCTTTGCCGGTCCTTGACTTAAGGAAATAACCATGCCTACCACAAACAGAACAAGCAGCAGGAAGAGGAGCTGCCGTTTTTTTTTCATGTGTTTGATTATTTTTTGGGAAAGGCTTCAGGATGTAATATTCGAGCAAGGTTGTCCAAAGCATCGATAATCCGCGGCCCCGGACGAGTGGCAAGATTTTCATCTAAAAAAAACATATTGTCTTCTACAACAGCTTGAAGGCTTTTGAGATAAGTTCCTTTTGAAATCGTTTTTTTTGCTTCGAGGAAAGTCTTCCGGGATTTCGAAAGGATGATGATAAAATGCGGATTTTCGGCGATAAGCTGTTCCTGGCTGAAGAGCAGCCATTTTTTCTTAATGTTTCCTGCGATGTTTTTTCCTTTGGCTTTAGTCAGGAGGTCATCCATGAAGCTGTTTTTCCCACAGGTCCATAATCCTATACCGTGAAGAAAGACAAACACTTTTGGGATGTTTTTTTCTCTGTCAAGGGCCGTGAGGATGTCTTCATACCGCTGCTTGAGGGGTTGAAGAAGTTTGGCCGCTTTTTCCTCTGTCCATGTGATATCGGCGACTGTTTCGATAACGGTGAAGACCAGATCGATGGTTGTTCCCATTTCGAGGACATAGATGGGAAGGTTGAATTCTTGCATCCGCTTCAGAAGACGAATGGGATTTCCTCTAAAACCAATGATGAGATCCGGATTCAGGGCGATAATTTTTTCCAGATTGGGATCCACTAAACCTCCGATTTTCTCTTTTCTTTTGGCTTCGGGAGGATAATCACAGAAACGAGTCACTCCTACGATACTGTCCCCAAGATCAAGGGCATATAGGATTTCCGTGATGTTGGGGGCCAAGGATATGATTCTCTTTGGAGGGGCGTCCATCTCAGTAATGAAGCCGAGGGCATCGGTAAAATTTTTGTTTTGTGCCCGGACCGGGATCAGGCCAAAAAAAAGGACAAAGATGAGGATGCCGAATTTTTTGCGGCTCATGTACATAGTTATTCTTCCTTTGCCGGAATGAATGATATTTCCGGGAGTCCGGAGTGAGTGTTTTTTCTTATATCCACGTCTGCCCGAAAAACATTTTGGATATAGGATTTTGTAATGAGTTTTTCCGGAGGACCCTGAGCCAATATATTTCCCTCCTTGAGGAACATAATGCGCTGAGAATAGGGAATGACAAGATTGATATTGTGTTCGGCGGCCAGAATGGTTTTCCCTTTTTCTTTCTGAAGCCGTTTAAGAATTCTGTAGATTTCGACCTGATAGCTTATATCAAGATGTGAGCTTGGTTCATCGAGGAAAAGGAGAGGAGTGTCCTGTGCCAATGCGCGGGCAATAAAGACTCTCTGCTGCTCCCCTCCGCTAAGGTGAGCGATTTTTTTGTGCTGCAGATGATGAACCTCCGTCAGCTCCATGATGTCCGTGATGGCGGCCTCATCTTTGGATGTTGCTCTCTCCAAGCGGTTTTGATGCACGTATCTCCCCATATGGATGATATCCAATACGGAAAATTCAAAAGATAAACTCGATCTCTGTGGAACATATGCAATCTGTTTTGCCATTTGCTGAGCCGTTAAGGTGAAGACATCTTTTTTATCCACTTCGACGGTTCCTTTGACGTTTTTCAGGAGTCCCTGTATCGCCTTGATCAAAGTGCTTTTTCCTGATCCGTTAGGTCCAAGGATAGCGACAAATTCTCCTTTTTCTAGAGAAAATGAGATATCTGAGATGATATCCCCATTTCCATATCCCGCGGAGAGGTTCGATACATTAAGAATAGTCATGACAAATAAGGATTATGCCACAAATCACGCTCTTTTGAAAAATTCTATCCTGACAAGGAAAACATCTCTATTTCTGGGATCTTTTTTAGAGTCGGACGGAACCCTTACGAGGTATGTCTCCATTCCTCGCTGAAGCTCCGGGCGGAGACACACTTCTCGACGTCCATCCGACTCTGCTGAAGGTGTTATATAAGGGATGCATCCCTCCTCCCAATCCGATTTGCCTTGAAGGAGATGAAGGGAGGGCGAAGCGGTGTATCTCTGCGCGCAACGACG
>JAZFSR010000243.1:0-9674 GCA_036446295.1 Candidatus Aminicenantaceae bacterium | reverse complement strand
GCCGCAGGCAGTTATCCGGCACTTTTTCTTTCCTCCTTTCAACCGGTCAAAGTTTTAAAAGGAAGCCTCAAAGCCGGGGCGGCAAATGCCAGATTCCGCAGTATTTTGGTGGTAGGGCAATTCGTCATCTCTATTGGCCTTATCATCTCCACGGGAGTTATTCTCAACCAACTCCGTTTTATGAAAAATAAAAATCTCGGATTTGAAAAAGGGAACGTTGTTGTCGTGCGGACGAGTGCCGGGCCTGCCAGAGAGTCTATAGACTCTATTAAACAGGAATTCAAGAAGATCCCCGGAGTTTTAAGCGCCGGTTTAACTTCACAACTCCCGGGAAGAGAGGCCAGCATCAGCCCCTATGTACCGGAGGGATTTTCTGCAACCGAAGCTCAGCTCATGAAAAATTTCGATATTGACCATGATTTCATTCCGACAATGGGGATCGAATTGATTGCAGGCAGAAATTTCTCATCCGAGTTCGGAACGGATGCTAGTGATGCGATCATCATCAATGAGACTGCGGCTAGAAAATTCGGCTGGGCCGAGCCGATCGGAAAGAAAATTGAAAATTTTTCCGGCGAAGATATCGATGTCCGCTCAACCAAGACTGTAATCGGAGTTATAAAGGACATCCATATGTCATCCCTCCACAGCCTCATCATGCCACTATACATCAATTATGAATCAGATGATTTGGATAACATTGCCATCCGAATCAACTCGAACGATGTCGGAGGAATCATAGATAAACTCAGGACAAAATGGAGTGAACTCTATCCCAACCAGACTTTTGATTACTATTTTCTTGATGACTCTCTGGCCACTTTGTACGAGTCGGATGGGCGGCTGAGCCGGATCTTTTCCTCATTCACTCTCTTTGCCATATTTATCGCCTGTTTAGGCCTGTTCGGCATGTCTTCATTTACAGCAGAACAGAGGACCAAGGAAATCGGCATCAGGAAGGTCTTGGGTGCATCTGTTTCGGGAGTTGTCGTTCTTTTGGCAAAAGATTTCCTGAAGCTTGTCCTTTTTGCCAACATCCTTGCCTGGCCTATTGCATATTTGGCCATGAAAGAGTGGACAAAGGGATTTGCTTATCAGGCAGGAATCGGCGTCGAGATGTTTGTGATAACCGGTGTCCTTGCCGCTGTGATCGCACTGTTAACCGTTAGTTTCCAGTCTATCAAGGCCGCCTTGTCCCATCCCATTAATGCTATCAAATACGAGTGAGACAACAGATCCTCCTCTAGATGTTCTTATAATAATTTCGAACCACTGCAGGCTTTAATACACACGCCGCAGATGTGCTGACCGACAATTCCAGCCCTGCGGAAATCCTCAATCTTCTCGTAACAGGCCATGTGATCAAACTCCTCCTGGATGTTTTTTATCGCACTCGCCGGGCAGGTGGACAGGCATTTCTTGCACTTTCCGCAGTTTCTGTCTAATGGTTTGTCTGCATCGAGGGGCATATCAGTAAGAATGGACACTAACCGGAATCTAGCGCCCAAATCGGGATTGACCAGGAGATTATTCCGGCCAATCCATCCCAGACCTGCCAGTTCTCCGATATGCTTGTGGGAAACATGTGCGATATGCTTTTCCCAGTCAAGAATTTGGGACGCAGGCATCGGAAGGGCCTGAAAGCCAAGCTCTTGAATATAATAGGACAAAGCTATAGCCTGCCTGTCCAAGAAATAATTGATCTTGCGGTAATGGTGGAGGTACAACACGGTAGGTTCATCTTTAATATCATCAAGGACGGAATTAAGAAGATTTTTTCCCAAACACACTGCCCGATCAAACCGGGAAATGGTCTTTTTTTTGAGGTGAAAATTCTCCCGAATTCCCTTAATATCCGCCACCCCAATAAGAGAAAATTCCAGTTCCAGTGCTTTTTTGTTAAGTAAATCTCTGATTGCAGCTTCTTTTGGCATGAAGCTTCATTCTACCGATCAAGAGTTTACGAGTCAACGCCATGGGGCCATAATTAAAGGGACATCATACTTAATTATGGCCCTAAAAATGTTGAGACGTGACCCCTTCCTATGATATACAAGCCTTATCACATCACCAATAGGAGATAACAATGAAAATCCGAAAACGTCTTATGGTTTCCATTTTTATTTTTGGAATGGCCATGGCTTTTACTGTCCTAGCTTCCAGCGCTTCTACAAACGGCTATTACCGATTCCCCACTCTCAGAGCGAATATACTGGTTTTTGCCGCCGAAGGGGATCTCTGGATTGTGGATAGTCAAGGAGGCATGGCCAGGCGCCTGACCACCCATGCCGAAGAGGAGACAAATCCGGCGATTTCAATTGACGGAAAAGTTCTTGCCTTTTCGGCATCATACGAAGGACCCACAGAGCTCTACACCATGCCGATCGAAGGAGGGATGCCAGAAAGAAGAACCTATGAGGCCGATTCCTCTACAGTTATTGGATTTACTCCCGATGGATTGCTCATGTACACAACCCGTGCGTATTCGACCATACCGGATCCTCAGCTTATAACGGTCGATCTCAAAACTGGAGCAACATTTCGTATCCCCCTCCATCAGGCTAGCGACGGTTCTTATGACGATACAAAAAAGACCCTCTATTTTGCAAGGCCGGGTTTTCACAACAATAATACCGCACGATATAAGGGCGGGACAGCACGAAACATCTGGAAATTCACTTCGGGTATAGAGGAAGCCCAAAACCTTACGGCCGACTTTCCCGGAGAAAATTTTGCCCCTATGTGGTGGGACGGACGGCTTTACTACGGTTGTGACCGGAGCGGCTCCTGGAATATCTGGTCCATGGATCCGGATGGGAAGGACCTCAAGCAGCACACCTTTCACATAGGCTGGGATGTCCGGTCGCCTTCCCTCGATGATGGAAAGATTGTCTATCAACTGGGTGCAGATATCCGGATGGTGGATGTCAGAAATAATGACGACCGGATTATTCCAATCACGCTGGCTTCGGATTTTGATCAACTGCGTGAAAATTGGGTCGACAATCCTATGAGTTATCTGACATCTACCCATGTTCATCCGGAGGGAAAAAGTGTTGTTCTGACATCCCGCGGCCGTGTGTTTGTGGCTCCGGTTGGAGAAGGACGTTTGGTGCGTGCCTCATACAAGGAAGGCATCCGGTATCGAGACGCGGTTTTTATGCCGGATGGAAAAACAATTTTAGCCGTTTCCGACGAAAGCGGTGAACTCGAATTTGTTACACTGCCGGCAAATGGTGTAGGCAGCGAAAAAGCTATGACAAAAAACAGCACCATCCTGCGCTTCCAGGGATATCCCTCACCAGACGGAAAATGGTTCGCTTTTGATGATAAAAACAACGATCTTTGGATCGTCAATATAGAAAACGGAAAAGAACGCAAGGTGTCTTTTAACCGGGAGGGCATCCGGGATATCACCTGGTCTCCCGACAGTAAGTGGCTGGCCTACTCACAGGCGGCCCTCAACAGTTTTATACAGATCCACCTCTACAACCGAGAATCCGGAAATCAGGTACCCATGACAACTGACAGGGCTAACAGCGTCAATCCCTCATGGAGCCCCGATGGGAAATTCATCTATTTTCTTTCCGATAGGAACCTCCGCTCTGTTGTAGGAAGTCCCTGGGGGACACGCCAGCCCGAACCCTATTTCGACAAACCCCAAAAAATCTTCGCCCTTTCTCTGCAAAAAGGTGTTTTTTCACCCTTTAAACCGGTAACCGAGCTTATTAAAACTACAGAATCCCTAGAAAAAGCCAAAGGAGAAACAAAAGGTGTCCCAGACATCGTGATCGATCTGGATGGAATCCAAAAGCGCATCAGAGAAGTGCCTGTCACCCCGGGTAATTACGGCAGCCTTAATGTCAATGATAAGGCTCTGTTCTGGGTAGAAAGAGGCGTGGGATTTGGATCTCCATCCCAACTCAAGGCCATCCCCATCGGGAATAAAGATCCACAGGTAATCTCCGTCACAGAAGGGATCCGGGGATTTGAATTCTCGGCCGATAAAAAGAAAATATTATTCCAGAAGGGAAGCTCCATCTATGTAGTTGACGCCGCACCAAAAAAAATTTCTAACCTCAGTGCCGGTGCTGTCGATCTCAGAGGCTGGAGTTTTTCCATAGATGTTCGGGAAGATTTCAAACAGCTGTTTATCGACGCCTGGCGCCTGGAACGGGACTACTTCTACGATCCGGGAATGCACGGCCTTGACTGGGAGGCGGTAAGAGACAAATATCTTCCTCTTGTCAAAAGGGTCACCACACGTTTAGAACTCAATGACCTAATCGGAATGGTTGTCGGTGAGCTTTCGGCCCTTCACATCAGCGTTAGAGGAGGCGACACTCGGCAGGGCTCAGATCAGATTCGCGTAGCAACACTCGGCGCAAGGCTCGAGCGTGATGAAACAGCCGGAGGGTATAGGATCGACCACATTTACAAATCCGATCCCGACTATCCTGCAGAACTCTCTCCTCTTGCGGATCCCGATCTTGATATAAATGAAGGGGATATTGTCATCAGCATTAACGGCCGAAGCACTCTGTCAGTTAAGCATCCCAACGCCCTCCTCCGCAATCAAGCGGGGCGCCAGGTCCTGGTAGAGGTCAAATCTGCTTCAACCGGAAAGACAGAGCCTGTTATATTGATCCCCACCTCCAGTGAATCCGGGCTCAGATACAGTGACTGGGAGTATACACGTCGCCTCAAAGTCGAACAGGATGGCCGTGGAGACATCGGCTATGTCCATCTCCGTGCCATGGGCGGCAGCAACATCACTGAGTGGTACCGCAATTTTTACCCAGTGTTTAACCGCAAAGGCCTGATCATCGATGTGCGGCACAACAGGGGCGGAAATATCGACAGTTTCATTCTGGCAAAACTGATCCGCAAAGCCTGGTTCTACTGGAAAGACCGTGTGGGCCAGCCTACTTGGAACATGCAGTACGCATTCAGGGGACACGTTGTCGTACTCTGCGACGAAAACACCGCTTCCGACGGGGAGGCGTTTGCAGAAGGCTTCAGAAGACTAGGGCTTGGGAAGGTCATCGGCACTCGAACCTGGGGAGGCGAGATCTGGCTCTCAAGCAATAACCGTCTCACCGACCGGGGATTGGCCAGAGCCCCCCAAACAGGAGTTTACGGGCCGGAGAGAGTATGGCTTATCGAAGGACACGGTGTGGATCCCGACATTATTGTGGACAATCTTCCCCATGCCACCTTCGAAGGACAGGATGCCCAGCTCGATGCAGCCGTTGCGTTTCTCAAAGAGCAAATTGAAACCCATCCCGTTGACGTTCCCGCTCCCCCCGCCTATCCGGATAAGTCGTTTAAACTGAAAAAAAAATAGATATTGGCAGTTTTTATGAATAATTCAGGGATTAGATTTCTCTGGCTTTCCACCGGCCGCGCCTGAAGATAAGAACGGCGGTGACCGTCATAAGCGATTCGGCCGCTACGATGGCCATATAGACACCTTTTTCTTCGAGGCCAAGAGGAAGCGCCAGCACATAGGCCAGAGGGATCTCGAACATCCAGAAACAGAAAAAATTGATAAATGTGGGCGTTGCCGTGTCTCCCGCTCCGTTGAACGCCTGTACCATTACCATTCCCAGAGCATAAAAGATAAATCCATAACTCACAATCCGTAAGCAGGACACTCCACTGGCTACAACCACCGGATCAGCGATGAACAGCCTCACAAAAAATCCGGGAAAGACAATGAAGAAGAACGCTATAAAACCCATAAAGCCCATATTGACGGAACCGGTCATCCAGACAGATTTCTCCGCTCTCTCCGGTTTCTTTGCCCCCAAATTCTGGCCAACCAGGGTTGCTGCCGCATTGCTCAAACCCCATGCCGGCAGGATGGAAAAGATAATGATGCGGATGGCAATAGTATAACCGGCCATCACCTGGCTGCCAAACACAGAGACAATCCGTACCATGCCGATCCAGCTCGATGTGGCAATCAGAGACTGCCCAATTCCCCCCAAGGACAGCCTGAAAAGTCTTTTCATCACGCCGAATTTAAGTTTTAGATGGCGGAGACTGATTCTGACTCTCTTTTTTCCCCGGAACAGCAGATAGAACTGATAGAGAACGGCAACCCCCCGGCCTATGTTTGTAGCAATAGCCGCTCCCATGATGCCCAATTCAGGGAAAGGCCCCCACCCGAATATCAAGCATGGATCCAGTACAATGTTGATGCCATTGGCCACCCACAGAACTCGCATGGATACAGCGGCATCGCCCGCACTCCGAAAGACGGCATTGATGATAAAGAGCAGCATGATGATGACATTGCCCCCAAGCATGATCACGGTATAGGACGAGTATGTTTTAATCACCGCGGCCCCGACTCCCATCAGACTCAATATTTTTGGCGCAAACAGGACCCCCGGAACAGAGATCACAAATGATAGGCCAATGCCGGCCAAAACAGCCTGGACTGCGGCAACGGCCGCCCCATCGGGATTCTTCTCCCCGATCCTTCTGGAAACAATGGCTGTTGTGGCCACACCTAAACCAATGGCGAGTGAATAGACGACTGTCAATAAAGATTCCGTGATACCGACAGTGGCTACAGCCTCGGCACCGAGTTTGGATACGAAAAAAATATCCACCACCGCAAAAACGGATTCCATGACCATCTCCAAAATCATGGGGATGGAGAGAAGAAAGATGGCTATTCCGAGCTTCTCAGAAGTGAAATCCTTATCCGTTCCGGAAACAGCAGCCCGCACATGGCTCCAGACATTGACAATTCCAAAACTCTTTCCCTTTAATCGTGCAGATAGACGGGAACGGGAATTTTGAGATTGATTATTCATTGATCCTATCCGACAGTCTCAGAAGATATTGTCGGACAGCTCACTTTCCAATGGCATATAAATCCGTGCGTGTCCGAATAAAAAGTGTTTTGCCGGAAATGGCAGGTGTGGCCATACAGATTTCATCCATGGTATTGACAGCAAGGTGTTCATAGGTCAGTCCGGCTTTGACGATATGGATATTACCAAACTCGTCTGTTAAGTAAATCCGGTCGTCGGCCGCCACCGGTGAGGCAGAGTAAGAACTCAGGTCACCACCGATTTTTTCGCGATACAATTCTTTTCCTGTGGTCGCCTCATAGGCTGTCAGCATGCCGCTGTTATCACCGACATAAAGCTGATCACCGTAGATAAGGGGAGTCGGTTGATAAGCGCCACGTCTGGGATAGAACCACGGGATGAATTCATTGGACGTCTTTCCCGGGGCCAGAGTGATATCCCCTTTAGCATCAAGTTTTATGGCATAAATAGGGCGCATTTTTCCGTGAGCATTTGTGATGAATACAAGTCCGTGAGAAATTATAGGTGTAGGTACAGGGATATCTCCTCCGCCTCTCAGCCACCAGATTTCTTCGCCCGTCTCAAAATTATAACTGCCCATGTGTTTATATCCGTTGATAATGACTTGGGTGTATTCTTCTGACACATGAATAGCAGGAGTTCCCCAAGTAGGATTTTCGTCACGCAGAGTGCGCCAGACGTCTTCCCCCGTTGCAATATCCAACACAGTAAGAAAGGACTGATTATTGACATCACACAGAACGACAACTTTATCTTTATAGATAATCGGTGAGCTGGCAAATCCCCACTTGATTTCGGGACGATCAAATGCACCTGCATCCAAAAATCCAAGGTCTTTTTTCCACAACAGCTCGCCGTCCATATCATAACAGTAAAGGCCCTGAGAGGCGAAAAATGCCAGGACATGTTGTCCATCCGTAGCCGGCGTGCAGTTGGCATGGCTGGACTTGATATGGCGGTTCAATTTTGGTTGGCCGCTGTAAGCCGTCTTTTCCCAGATAATCTCGCCTGTTTTTTTATCGAGACAGTAGAGACGGTAGTGGTGCGTGTAGTCCTCGGGATTATCCGGGCTGGATCCGTACCGGCCCACTTTGAGATAGGCCTCTTTGCCTTCCCCTTCAGCTGTGGTCACAAATACTTTATCCTCCCAGACTACAGGTGAAGAGTGCCCGAGACCTGGAATCGGGGTTTTCCAGCGTATATTCGTTCCCTTTTTAACATCCCATGTCAATGGAAGATCCTGGTCTGATGCAATCCCTAAAGCGCTCTGACCGCGAAACTGAGGCCAGTTATCCTGACCGTTTGAAGCTGAAATCGTATCCGCTTTTTCGGCGGAAGTGTTTTCTGAACACGCCATCCCCAAAACACAAATCACACTCATAAATACGATCCATTTAAAACTATGTCTTCGATAAATCATTGTAACCTCTTTTTTTATTCTAATTTCAAAACTATAAGAGAATTGGCTGATAATAACAAGAACTTCTTTAGAGCCGGCAGCTCCCCATCCCGCTAACTCCCTTCACTACGAATAAAAGAAAGGCCACTTGCTTACAGGACTCCAAAGTCATACCATTCTCTAGGAGGCTCCAGCGAAACATTTCAAGACCTCCTGCGTATTAGATAGTGAACGGTTGATTCATCATTTACAGAACAACCTAATCACTTTAGGAGGCTCAACATGAGAAAGACAACAATTCTTTTCCTTGCATTTTTTCTTACTGCACTTTCTTCCCCCAATGTCTCAGGAGAATCGCTCCAAACAAAACTCATCCCAGCAGAGGCCAAATGGTTTATCCATATCGATATTGAAAAATTTGCTCAGACAGAATTGAAACAGATTTTGGAAAAAATTTCTGATAATGACATGGGCAGGGAAATCATGGGCATTGAGAAGACCACGGGCATCAATTTTTTCAATGATATTTCTGCCGTCACAGTGATCGGGATGAACCACGATAATGACGAACCTGTCGTGGCAATCTCCGGCAGCCTGGACAAATCCCACTTGCTCGGACTGCTCAAAGAAGAAGAATCTCTGGATGAAATCAATTACGGCAGTTTTCTCATTTACAACTGGGACGACGACGCATACGGCGTTTTTGCCGCAAATAACCTCTTGATAATTTCAGAGAATCGCAGTGGGCTTGAAAAGGTTCTCGACACATTCTCGGGAAAAGGGAAAAACTTTTCCGGCTCTCCTCTTGAGAGACAACTCAGGGCTCTTTCTAAGGACACATTCCTTGTCGCCACAGCAGAAAATGTATCCGAACTGCTCAATGAAGATGACGATGATTTTGGAGCGCTCATTCTCCAGAAGACTAAATCCGCCTTTTTCTCGGCCAATGAGCAGAACGGCAAAGTAAAGCTGCAGTTGGACCTTCAAACAGATTCCCCTGAAACGGCCGCCAACATGGAAAGTATGGTCACCGGCCTGAAGGCGTTTCTCTTCATGAATGATAAAATCGATCCCGAATGGGATATTATCAAGTCACTCAAGGTTTCCGCCAAAGACACAACAGTTTTGTTGGAAGCACAGGGCTCAGTGGAAGAGCTCCTCAACATCCTGATGGGGAAAAAATAAGTACGAAAGAGCCAATCTTTTCAGTTTATGAACGATAGACCGAAGCCAATCACCGACAAAGAGCTGGCACTGGAAGCCCAGGCCGGCTCCCGCCGCTGCTTCGAAGAACTTGCCGAACGGTACAGCTCCAAACTTTTTCACTTCCTTCGTCCTAAAATTTCGAATGTTTCAGATATCGAAGACATTATCCAGGAAACATTCTATAAACTTTACAAAAATATCTTTCGATATGATCCCCA
>JAZFSR010000242.1:0-10161 GCA_036446295.1 Candidatus Aminicenantaceae bacterium | reverse complement strand
AGCTTGTCCGCGAACTTGAATCAGAACTTGCTGAAAAATTTACAGATGGTTTCATAAAATCCGGAATCGAAAACTACAGGAACCGTTATCTCAAACGCGGGAACAAGTACAAAACATTTGTTGCTGTTGCCGATAAGAAAGTTGTGGGATATCTTATGGGATATCCTTCTTTGGGGGCACCCGAGGTAGATAACATGTATGACATTATGCCTATAACTACTAAATGGACGCCTGCGGAGTTCTTCCTGCAGATCACCTTTGTTTCCAAACCGCACAGAAATCAGGGGATTTCGAAAAAACTCCATAAAAAAACTCTAGACTATGCGCAAACTCAAGGATTCAAGGAAGTCTATGCATGTATCGCGAAATGGAATACTCCGGAAATTAAGGTCATTAAGTCTTTTAAGTTCAAGATGAAAGATTTAGGTTACAGATACAGACTCACTTTAAAATTTTAGGAATTTTCTGCTCTATCAGAGCTAAATCAGCGAGCACAAATGCCGTAACGGCTTCGATGATCACCGGCATCCTCAATGCGATACAGACATCATGGCGGCCTTTGGCTGATACTTTTGCCGGTTGGCCCGTTTTAAGATTTATTGTATCCTGCTCTTTTCCAATACTGGAAGGGGGTCTGACGGCAACCTTAAATACCAATTCATTACCGTTTGTGATGCCGCCGTTGATGCCTCCGGCAAAATTTGTGGCCGTCTTTCCTTCCTTATTGAAAAGAATGTCATTGAATTGACTTCCCTTCATTCGGCTGGCAGAAAAACCGGCTCCAAATTCTATGCCTTTAATGCCCGGGATTGCAAAAACTATGTGGCTTATAAGAGACTCGACAGAATCGAAAAAAGGTTCTCCCAGCCCAATGGGGAGTTCGTTCACTCTGCATTCGATGATGCCGCCCACCGAATCTTTCTCTTGAATGGCGGATTGGACAGCCTCCTGTATGTCACGTCTGCCGTTCACTTCCAAAAGAGAGGCACTTACTTTGGTCGGAGTGAGGATCTTCTTAGCAATGATGCCTGCGGCCACGAGAGCCACGGTTAATCTTCCTGAAAAAGGTCCACTGCCTCTGAAATCGTAAAATCCCCCATACTTATTGTGAGCGACAAAATCTACGTGTCCCGGCCGGGGAGTGTCTTTGAGTGGAGTATAATCTTCAGATTTAACATCTTTGTTTTCAAACAAAATCATAAGAGGAGCTCCGGTGGTCTTCTTTTTGAAAAGGCCGCTTTTTAATATGGGGATATCGGGTTCCCTGCGTGCTGTTGTTCCTTCCAAACCGGATTGACGCCGGCTGAGATCAGCAGAAAAATCCTCTTCTGTAAGTGATAATCCGGCTGGACAGCCTTCGATAACCACTCCTACGGCTTCACCGTGAGATTCACCAAATATTGTTAAACGCATAAGTCTACCGAAGGAATTCATGGGGATCCTCCTTGAATGGATTCCAGGTCATCGAAAAAATCCGGGTAAGATTTTGAAACTGCCTGCCAATCTTGGATACGAACGCCTTTTTTAGATTGAAGAGCCGCTACTGCGCCGGCCATGGCTATCCGGTGGTCCCCATGAGAATGAATGAGACCTCCTTCTAATGGCGTCCCTTCTATATCCATCGTGTTTCCTCTGATTTTGATTTTAGCGCCGATTTTTTTCAATTCTTGTTCTAAGGCAAGCGCTCTATTGCTTTCCTTATGTTTCAACCGCTCAATTCCTTTAAGATGGCTGATGCCCCGGCAGGATGTGGCCAAAACAGCGAGAGGAGGAAACAGATCGGGACAATCTGTGGCATCGAATTCAAAAGCATTTAACCGATTGTTTTGTACGAAAATACTCTTCTTTTCTAAGGTTACATCTGCACCACTTAAACGGAGTGCATCTATGATTTTTTTATCGCCCTGAAGAGAATCCGGATTGAGGTTGGTTAGAGTGATCTGTCCGCTGACTGCTCCTGCTACCAGTAGAAATGCGGCTGCCGACCAATCTCCCTCGACTGTGTAAGTCGTCGGCCGGTACTTCTGAAAACCTTTTATAAAAATACGGTTGAAGTTTTGTTCCTGAATTATTGAAACACCAAATTTCTCGAGTACAGAATGAGTCATGGCTGCATAAGGCCTGCTTTTTAAGTTGTGGACATCAATTTCCGAGTCCGAAGTGCAGAGCGGAAGGGCCATCATAAGTCCGGTGAGGACCTGGGAACTGAGAGAGCCATCGATGGAGATTCTCCCTCCTTTTATCGGTCCCTGGACCTGGACAGGAGGAAATCCACTTAGAGTCTGGCAGGTGGCACCTAGACTGCGGAGAGGGCCTTCAAGCATATCCATAGGTCTTGTCTTTAGAGAACCGGCTGCAGACAAGAAGATTTTTGCTTTGTTCAGGGAAGCAATAGGAGCAAACAGGCGCATGTTCAACCCGGATTCACGGCAGTTCAAAGTTGAATTCCGGATGTTTTTTCCACCAGAAATGTAAATTCCGTCTCTGCCCTTTTTATTTTCTATGTGTGCGCCTAAAGCTTGAATGATTTCCAGGGTGGCTAGAGTATCATCACAAAAAGAAGGATGGCGGATCCAGGATTTTCCTTCAGCCATCAGAGCTGCTGCGCAGGCTCGGATCATCATGCTTTTCGAGGACGGTGCCGGGAGCGTCCCGTTGATTTCAGATGGTTTGATCCATTTCATCTTTTATTCTCTTTGCGATTTTTTCGGGATGACCGGATTCCGTGCTGATGACGATATCCGATGTCCGGGCGTAAAGTGGGATTCTGGTGGCTAAGAGTGAGTGGGCTGTTTTTTCTGGATTTTTTCCGTTCAGAAGGGGCCTTGTCGTGACGCTCCTTTGAGACAGAGATGTCCGGATTGAGGCCCAGAGCCATACGCAAACACAGTGCTGTTTGAGGCGACGGCGGTTGTCTCCATCTAGGACAGCTCCTCCTCCCAGAGAAAAAACGTGTTTTTCTGATTTTGGGATAAGCTCCTTAATAGAGTTTTTTTCTATCTCTCTAAATGCTTTTTCGCCGTTCTTTTCGAATATTTCTGATAGTGTCTTTCCTCTTGATTCCTCGATGACTGTATCTATGTCTACAAATTTGTATCCAATACACTCTGCAAGTTTCCGGCCTACAGATGTTTTCCCGCTCCCCATAAAGCCGATCAAAGCGATGTTTGGCTTTTGGGCGTTTTTTTCATGTATGGTGGAAAGAATACCCTGTTGAACATCCTTCGTAACATTCAGGCCGGTAAAGCGGTGGAAGGCAGGTATGGCCTGGTTCACAAGCCACTCTTCTCCAGGGAAAAAACGACAGCCTTTTTTTTCTGCATCACTTTTGAGCTGAGAGTCTTTGTAATTGGCATCCAGGACAATTAAATTCCTGTCCAGCATCTCAGTACCGACCACTCGTTGATTGGTGGATATACAGGAGACTAGGATATCGCTGTTTTTTAGAATTTCTCCAAGTTTGTTCAGAGGAGCATAGTCACATCCCATCCGGCGGGCGGCTTCTTTTGCTTTCTCTATTGTACGATTGAGAAGGACGACCCTTCCTGCCTCTCCCCTAAGGGCTTCGTAGGCGGCTGCACGGGCGGCTCCGCCCGCACCGAGGATGGCAATTTTCTTATGTGTGGGATCGATCCCGTTGTATTTCAGAGTAAATTTGACTCCTAAATAATCTGTGTTATAACCGGTCAGTCTTCCATTTTCTGAGACAACGGTGTTGACGGCACCGATGGCTAAAGCTTCTTCCGAAAGATCGTCCATAAATTTCATGATTTCCGATTTGAAAGGAGATGTGACGTTAAAACCCCGGAGGCCGATGGCTTTTGCGATCTGGATAACCTCTTGCCCATTCTCTGCTGTTAAACGGAGATAGGCGGCATCGACCTGCTGAGCCTGGAAAAAAGAATTGAATATTTGGGGGCTGTGGCTGTGAAAAACGGGACTGCCGGCGACGGCGAAGAGTTTAGTCTTAGACATTTTCCAGGGTGGTTAAAAAGTGTGCGAGTGTTTCCCGGTCCATCTGACCCTCGGCTGTTTCCTTGCCTTTTGAAAGGGAGGCGTATGTGAAGGGGCTTCCAAGAAGAGGAGCTATAAACCGAGTCTTTTTCCCCTCCTCACCCAGACCTATAACGATAATGGGACGCACGTCTTCCAGGAGAGAAATCAGCCGAACATTTTCCATATTATTATGGACTTTGCAGGCAACTTTAACCAGATCGGCCCCATCGTTAAAACAGTTTTGGACAATTTGGTTGAGTTCCTGTCTATCCGGAGTCCCCTTGAAGTTATGATAGGAGATAATGGTCCGGCATCCCATCTTTTTCGCCTTTGACATAATGGTGTTTCTAAAATCCTCATCCGACTCCATTTCGATGTCTATGTAGGCGGCACCGGCATGGACAGCGGCCAAAAGAAGTTCCAGCCTTTTATCTTTCTTTTGAAATCCGGGCCGGCAGGTTGCAATCAGCTTTGAGTGGGAAGAAAACAGCGTGCTGATTTCTTCTGCAGTGACATCCATTTTGTCCATTCTTATTTCCGCAAATTCGACTTCTTCAAGAGCTTTTAGGCAGTCTTTGAACGTTTTTTCTGCCAGGCTAACACAGATCATGAATATATCCCTCCAGCTCATTGTAGGTCATGGGAACCACCTCCGCTTTTCCGATTTCTGACAATAGGACAAAATGGATATCTTCGCCTTGGCGCTTTTTGTCTTTTCTTACAGCTTCGAGAATTAGCTCTTTGCCGGATGGTATTTCCGTGGGCAGTTTTAAATTCTTAAGGATGGAGGTGATGTGATCAACTTCCTGAAGGGAGAGCATCCTCCTTGCCGCAGAAATCTTGGAGGCTATAACCATGCCGATGCTGATGGCTTCCCCATGAGACATCTGACATTCTTTTTCGATCGCATGGCCGAGTGTATGGCCGAAATTGAGTTTTTTCCGTTCTCCTTTTTCTAGAGCATCGGACTGCACGATCCATGATTTGATCACGACCGAATCGTTGATGATTTTTTCTAGGGTGTCTTTCTGAAGAGCGAGAAGGGATGTCCACTCCTGTTCAAGAAACTCGAACAGAGAAGCGCTCCGGATCAAGGCATGTTTGACAACTTCTGCTATCCCGCTTGCCAGCTCACTCTGGGGGAGAGTGGACAGGAGATCGGTATCACAGAGCACAAACTGTGGCTGATTGAAGACGCCGACAAGATTTTTGTAGCCTCGGAAATTGACTCCATTTTTTCCCCCGATGCTGGCGTCGACCTGGGCTAGCAGAGTGGAGGGGACAAATCCGAAGTCGATTCCTCGCATAAAAGTCGATGCTGCGAAACCGGCCACATCGCAGATGATGCCCCCCCCAATCGCTGTAACAAAGGAGGAGCGGTCCAGTTCCCACTCTAGAAATTTCTCGTAGATTTTTTCGACTGTCTCCAATGTCTTGTTTTGTTCACCGGGTTCGATGTCTATAGAGTCATAGTCTGAAAAGTGAGAACCGTGGAAGCGGCGTACATTGGGATCTGTGATGACCACATTTTTTCCGCTGCCCAAATAGTGTGACAAATTTTGGATAGACTCTCCCACGCATATCTGACTGTGTCCGGAGGAAACTTGGATTTCGTGTTTTTTCAATTTAATACGTTATGTTTATGTTTATTTTACTTCGTTATAAGCCCATTCCAGCCATTGCGTGACTATCTCCAGATCGGATTTGTCCACTGTAGCCCCGCACCAGAATCGAAGCCCCGGAGGGGCATCTCTATAAGAACCGCAGTCAAATGCGACCTCCTCATCTGCAAGTATTTTGATAAGAGTCTTGAGTCTGTCTTCAGGGAGATCCATCGTGAAGCAGACACTCGTATTGGATCGAATGTTTTTGTTTTCTGCGAGGAAATCGATCCAATCGTGGCTGTCGACAAAATTTTCCCAGACAACGAGGTTATCATTGCTGCGCTGGATCAATCCCTGGAGTCCTCCTACGGATTCGGCCCAATTGAGAGCGGAGAGGTAATCCTCATTGACCAGCATAGATGGAGTGTTAATTGTCGAACCCTTAAAGATGCCCTCGATCAATTTTCCGCCCTTAGTCATCCGGAAAATTTTCGGAAGTGGCCAGGGAGGAGTATAGTTCAACAGGCGTTCGACAGCACGTGGAGAGAGAATCAGCACACCATGAGCGGCTTCGCCGCCTAGGACTTTCTGCCAGGAATAGCTAATGACATCGAGTTTCCGATAAGGAATATCCATGGCAAAAATGGCCGATGTGGCATCACAAAGGACGAGTCCTTCTCTATCATCAGGGATCCAATCACCATTGGGCACCATGACGCCGCTCGTTGTTCCATTCCAGGCAAAGACAACATCATTATTGAAGTCGGCCTGAGAGAGATCGGGAAGTTTTCCATAATCGGCCTCAAGGACACGAGTGTTGTCGAGTTTAAGCTGCTTTGTGATATCTGTTGCCCAACCTTTGCTGAAAGATTCCCAAACAAAGACATCCACGCCCCGAGGTCCAAGCATAGACCACATAGCCATCTCAAAGGCGCCCGTGTCCGAAGCGGGGACGATGCCGACAAGATAGTCTTCAGGAAGCCCAAGAATGCGTTTGGTTTTGTCGATAGATTCCGCCAGTTTGCCCTTTCCCAGGCTGCTCCTGTGGGACCGCCCGAAAGGAGTATCCCGGAGTTCATCGATGGAATACCCGGGATGTTTGGCGCAGGGGCCGGAAGAAAAACAGGGATTAACAGGTTTTTCTGTTGGTTTCACTTTTTCTCTCCATATTATGTATTTTATTATGATTAAAAGCCCTTATAATTCTACTTCAGTTCAGAAAAAAAAACCACCTATTACAGGGAGGAGGAAGTATCCCCATTTCCGTGATTTATTTTAGAGTCGGACGGAACCCTTACGAGGTATGTCTCCATTCCTCGCTGAAGCTTCCGGGCGGAGACACACTTCTCGACGTCCATCCGACTCTGCTAAAGGTGCTATTTAAAGGATGCATCCCCGATTTTTCTTGAAGGAGATGAAGGGAGGGCGAAGCGGTGTATCTCTGCGCGCAGCGATCGGAGCGAGGACGGAGGTGCGCCGCGGAGGGGTCCCCCCTTCTTCTAAAGAAGAAGAAAACGTAGAGTGTTTTCAAATCGACTTGCGAGTTTACAGAACTCGTTCATGAAATCATGGAAATGGGGATGCTTATGGAGGTTATTCCAGTTTAAAGTTTATCCACTCGACTTTTTTTAACATCAGATCCACATTGAGTCTTTGTGATTTTTGTTTGGATATCAGGCTTTGGATTTGAATGAGAAGCCATTCGAAAGATCCTTTGTAATTGAATTTTCCCCAAAGGAGCAAGAGGAGGTAGTACCAGAAGACAGAATATACGGCTACAGCTGACGCTAGAGGGAGTTGATCAATACTGAAGATCCTTTCAAAAAAATTCAAACCGGTTATTTTTCCAAGAAAAAGATTGAGTGTCCATTCTGGAAAAATATCAAAGATTTCAAGGGCATATACTGTCAGGGCGACCATGGCCCACCTCCTCATAAACCTGATAAACTTTGAGTTGCCGGCTTTCTGAGCCCGCCCTCTAAACTCTACCAACCTCAAGGGGATGAGGACAGCTAAAACCTGCCCGCCCAGTTGGAGGAGGTGATTGGTGATGGCCGGCCTGTGAAAGGCGGAAAAGGTCATGCCGGCGGCGATAAGCAAAGCGCCGGCCACAATACTTCCGGCGGCAGAGAGAAATCCGATCCGGAAAAATTTCCTGGAAGATTGGGGATTGGCCAAAAATAAACCGATGATGGCTCCGACAAACGCGGTCGAAAGGCAGGGAAACAGGGGTTCGAAATCACCGGCAAGAATCACGAGGAACCAGGTCAGAAATGATGCGTTATGTGTCTGGACTTGAGTGTCGGGCCATCCTGCCGTATCAAACATGTCTGGATTTTCAGAGAGGCTTTCAGGAATGGACCAGGGCCTTGCATCTACCCACGTATGAACCAAAGGTGTTAACAGAAGAACGATTAAGGTCAAAATAAGATAGAGCTTTCGATTACGGCTGTGGTGTTCGTAACCCTTTTTTCGAAGGAGGAAATAATTGATTATGGATGTGATAATGATGCCCCAAGCGATCATCTCGAGAGTCTGAATCATAAAAAACGGGTGCCAGATTTTATCCGTGTTTTTCCAGACTCCTGTCCTGAAACCTTCTCCTAAAAATCCCCAGTATCCCAATCCTTCGATGATATGGTCAACAAAGAGAAGGACAACACCTGTGATGACTCTCTTCCAGAGGAGGATTTTTAGATTCGCTCCTCTCGATACGCTTTTGGCCATCACATATGTGTTGACAACCGATGAGACGAGGAGAAAAAAGGTGTTCCATGTTCCTAAATAGAGCAAAAAACCAAGTATACCCAGGACGATTTTTGGGTATTCGAGCAGCCGGTTGGGATCTTCTGCAATGGTGTCATAGTTGACAACATGATACAGGCTGTGGAAGAACGTCATTAAAAAAATGGCGATACCTCGACAGCCATCAAGGGTGGCGATGCGCTGGAATGAGGAAGAGGTGGTATCCATTGAAAGAGGTTCCATGCTGCTCATGTGACAAAAAAATCGTTTTTATTATTTCCAGGTCCAGGTAATAATGCAAGCGGTTTTTGACCGGAGAAATTGGCTGTGGTATAAGTTGAGTATTTCTTATTGGGTGAAATATTTGTTTCCTGAAGACAGAAAATATAAACATTACGCGTTGTTGCTTATCGTATTGGTTGCCCTCTATCATCTTTTCATTATCGGGGTTGTGGGACCTGGTGATAATGAGGCTTACTACTGGACTTGGTCCAAACATCTGGATCTCAGTTACTTTGACCATCCTCCTATGGTGGCCTATATGATTGCCCTGACAACCGCAGTGGGCGGTGATTCGGTATTTTTTTTGAGAATTGGGACGGTTTTGCTCTTTTGTATCACATCATTTTTAATTTACCTCCTTGCTTTTGAACTGTCCGGAAGCGGAAAAACCGCTTTTTATTCGTTGTGTCTAGCCAATATCATTCCGCTATTTTTTTTATTAGGAATCCTCACGGTCCCGGATGCCCCACTGGCTGTCTTCTGGCTCCTTTATCTCCTCCTTCTTCTCAGAGTGGCAAGAGGGATTCCCTGGTGGCACTGGTATCTGATGGGATTTGTCCTTGGGTTGGCCATTCTCTCCAAATACTTTGCAATTCTGCTCGTTCCCTCGACCTTCCTGTTTCTCCTTTCTGATAAAAAATTGAGAGCATATTTGAAATCTCCTCATCCCTATATCGGTCTCGCTCTCTCCGGTTTGGTTGCAAGCCCTATAATCTTTTGGAACATGAGAGTAGGTTGGGCGAGTTTTATTTATCAGCTGAACACCCGGCATGAGGGAGGCGTTTTTTGGAACAATTTGTGGACACTGGTTATCGGACAACTTGGAGTCGTGACTCCCATTTTACTGTTTTGTTTTCTTTTCGTAATTTTCATCTTCATGAAACGGGGATTTAGGCGGGGAGGAGATATTCGGGATAAGTTCATTGTCCTGACATCGGTCCCCACTCTTGTCTTTTTCTACATTGTCATGTGTCTGACAAACGATGCCGAACCCCACTGGCCCGGTCTTGGGTATATCCCGCTTCTGATCGGTACGGTCTGGTTGTACCCCGAATATCTGGTAAAAAGAAGGAATTTGAATGTCCGGTTTTCCCGGAGGAGATTTTCGGTGTTCGGTTTTTTAAGAATATGGGTAAAAGGATCTTCTGCCTTTAAGTTTTTCGTGGGAGCGGCCCTGATTGTTCCCCTTGTTTTCATTCTTATAATGAATATCCAACTTTTTTATCCTTTATACAGACCTTCCATCAGCAGCATCGCCAGCCCGACTGATCTGACAGGTTGGGAAGTCGAACAGTACGATGCCACGAGTGATCTCTTCGGCTGGCCGGAGGTGGCGGAAAGAGTGAGGAAGATAAGCACGGAAATGTTAGAAAAGGGAGAAGCGCCATTTGTCTTTAGCTTTCACTACAATATCGCGTCGCAGCTGAGTTTTGCTCTGAAAGACACAAAAGATGTTTTTTGCCTCTCTCATTCGATAGATCAGTTTGATTTCTGGCAGGACACAAAAGACCTTCTTGGCAGAAACGCCATCTAT
>JAZFSR010000241.1:0-2640 GCA_036446295.1 Candidatus Aminicenantaceae bacterium | reverse complement strand
GAGGGGAAAAAAGACTTCAGTCGCCTTATCCAATCCACCCAGGACAAAGAAAAAAACATTGTTGTCACAAAACGGGGAAAGCCCGTTGCGGTCATCATGCCCTATGAAAAATATCGGAAGACAAAACGAATGGAAGGATTTAAAAAAATTATGGAAGCCAGAGAGATCTTCCTTAAGGCAGATCTTGATGCCGAAGAAATCTTCAAGGAATCAAAAAAGCAGCGGGAGAAAAAAGTTGAACCAAGTTGTCATTGACGCCAGTGTTGTTCTCAAATGGTACCTAGACGATGAAGAACTTGGAACAAAAGCCTTAAACATCCTGACTCATTATGTGTCCGATAATATAAACCTCATTGCCCCATCGCTCATTGAATATGAAGTGATGAACGGTTTAAAGATCGCTCAAAAACGAGGTCGGATCGATAAAGAATCCCTTTTATCAGGTATTGAGGGGTTCTTTAATCTTGAAATTACAGTTTTTAATGCCTCCCATTTCTCTAATAAAACCCTTGATATATTGAGTTTTTTTGACATATCCTCATACGATGCAAGTTATTTAGCACTTGCTGAAAATGAAAAATCTCCTTTTGTGACAGCGGATAAAGTCCTGTACAATAAGGTTCACAGAAAGTTGAAATACATAAAATGGCTGGAGGAATTTTGAACATCAAAAAATTGGGGACAGTCCCCAATTTACTGGCAATTGCGATTGCGCTGTTTCTTCTTTTTTCATTCTGGTCGATTTCACTGAGTCAGATTTTTTTAACCTGTGCGCTAATCCTTTGGATTATTCTCCTGGTCACAAAAAAACTGAAATTCGAAATCCCCAGATTTTTCTGGCCTCTCGTAATCTATGCTCTCCTATCTCTTATCTCTTCTTTTCGTTCGGTTAACGCAGAGGTGAGCCTCATCGACTCGAAGGATCTCCTTCTCTTTCTCGTGGTCCCCATAACCTATATGGGTTTGAGAGAATAAAAAAGCCTAAATCTTGGAAATCTGGCCCTTATGGCCTCCGTCTGGATCAGCATTCTCTATTCCCTGTTCTCCCATTTTTTTGTCCCCACACAGTCTCAAAGAATTACCGGTTTTATGGGACACTACATGACACAAGCCGGACTGCTCCTCCTTTTTATCTCACTCGCCCTGGGTATTCTTTTTTTCTCCCGCGGTAAAATCCGATTTCTCTGGGGAGTGACTCTTTTTTTTGCCACCTTAATCCTCATATATACGATGACGCGGAGTGCTTGGATTGGTGCAGCTGTAGCCGCATCAGTCATCCTTTTTCTCTATAAACCCAAGACACTCGTTCTTATTCCGATTATTCTCGGCCTTGTTTTTCTTGTCAGTCCAAAAAGCGTCAAACAGAGAGCCCTGAGCATCTTTAGCCTTACAGGATACTCCAATGTCCAGAGGATCGAGTACGCCAAAGTCGGGCTTAAAATCATGAAAGCCAGGCCTTTTTTTGGCACCGGTCCGGATACAGTAGATATGGAATTTCAGCTTCCTAAATACGGATTGTCCGAGGAGGCAAAAAACAATGTTCATCTCCATAACAATATGCTGCAGATTGGAGCCGAGAGGGGAATCCCGGCACTTCTGGCCTGGTTGACATTTTTGCTGGTGGCTTGTATCGATCTGATAAAACTTATTAAAACAAAAAAACCACTCGTTTTTCCTTTGGCCGCCGGGGCCCTGGCTGCGCTGGCCGGTCTCTTTGTAGCAGGATTTTTTGAATATAATTTTGGTGATTCGGAAATCACAATACTCTTTCTATATGTGCTGACGATTCCGTTTGTGGCGGAAAGAATGTCATTGCGAGGAAAGAAATGAGATCGCCGCGTCACAAGGCTCCTCGCGATGACATGGTGGGATCGCCACGCTGCGCTCGCGATGACAGGAAAATATGAAAAGAATACTGCGGATTATTTTTGTTGTTTTCCTCATCTATTCCTTATGGCTGGGAATCGGCATTCTCTCTTATAAGCAGCACGATTCGACTCCAATTCAAGACTCTATCCACGAAATCCAGGGTGTGTACCACATCCACACCACCCATTCCGACGGTACTAAAACTCCAGGGGAAATCGCAAGAATCGCCTCCACAGCCGGCGTGAAATTTATCATCCTTACAGACCACGGAAATCCCAACTTCGAATCCTTATCCGCAGAGGGGTGGAAAGAGAGTGTCCTTGTCCTTGCCGGCTCCGAACTTTCGACAAGCCGAGGACATTTTGTGGCCTTGGATTTTGATCTTCCTGATAACAACTTCGCACAAAACGCCGATAGCGCTGCATATCAGGTTAGCCGCCTAAACGGTTTTTCGATTATCGCCCACCCCTATTCTAAAATCCAATGGACTTGGGGAGAATCCCGATATTCCTCAGGTATAGAGATCATCAATGCCGATTCCATGCTGAAAAACCGGATTTGGCGCTGGATCCCCTATACCCCCAGCTTGATTATAAAACCTCAATACTTTCTCCTCAAAATCCTCAATGTCCCCAAAAAAAACCTTTTCAAATGGGACTCCCTCAACGACGCCCATCAAATCTACGGCTATTACAGCACCGATGCCCATCTTCTCTACAAACCTCTCGTATCATTTCTGAGGCTGCATCTTTTACTCGATGAACCACTCTC
>JAZFSR010000240.1:0-4636 GCA_036446295.1 Candidatus Aminicenantaceae bacterium | reverse complement strand
CGGGATTCTCTTCCAATATGATCTTTACGATTTTCCCTTTCGTTCCCTGCTCTTCTTCGATGGTAATGTTGGAGAAAAATCCTGTGGCCCACAAAACTCTAAAATCTTTCTTAAGCAAATCCGGGTTGAATAATTCTCCTTCCTTTGAAGAGAGATAATAATATATAGTATCGTCAGTGACCCTTTCGTTTCCAACAAGGATGATCCGCTCCACCATTTCCTGACTGAACACAAAAAGAGGCATACATAATAGAATTATAGCTAAAGCAATTTTTTTCATAACAAACTCCTTATACCATATTCACCTCTTTTTTTCAAAGGTAAACCAGAGGTAATACACATATATAGAACTCTAAGGAGGGGGAAAAAGTTTCAGATGCCCATTTTCTAAAACATAGGTTTCATCACAAAATCGGGCCACTTTTTCGTTATGTGTGACAATAATTGAAGACAGCCCTCTTTTGTTGTGGAGATCACGGATGATTTCCAGAACATGTTGACCTGTCTTCCAATCTAAATTTCCAGTAGGTTCGTCTGCCAGGAGGATTTTGGGGACATTGATTAAGGCACGGGCAATGGCAATTCTCTGCTGTTCTCCTCCTGAGAGTTGAAACGGCTTGACCTGAGCTTTCTCTTCCAGGTCGACTTCTTTGAGGATGTCCAGTGATATCTTAAGAGCTTCCTTTTTATCCAGGCCGCGGATCAATAAAGGAAAACTTATGTTCTCCAGTGCCGAGAATTCCGGCAGCAGATGATAAAATTGAAACACAAATCCGATGTCCTTGTTTCTGATCTCTGCAATGTCCCTATCGCTCCTGGCAAAAAGATCTTCTCCATCCAGATAGATCGTTCCTCTTGTCGGACGGTCTAAGGCCCCAAATAAGTTGAGGAGAGTGGTTTTGCCAACACCGGATACACCCATAATGGCAATCAACTTCCCCTTGTCCAGTTCAAAATTGAGATTCTCAAACACATTTAGAATCCCCTGGGGCAAAGGGTATTCCTTGCATAGAGACTCTGCTTTAAGAATGTTACTCATATTTTAATGCCTTAACCGGATCGACTTTTGAGGCCCTATGCGCCGGAAAAATAGTTGAGAGGAAGCTAATCAAGAGAGTGACCAAAATGATGAGCAGCAGATCATAAAACTTTATACGAAAGGGCACAAAAGCGATCTCATAGATGTCCGAAGGCACTTTAATTAATTCGAAAGTATTGGCAAACCAACACCAAACCAAACCAAGAAACGTGCCGACGGCCGTCCCGATAATACCGATGAAAGCCCCCTGCAGAAAAAACACTTTTTTGATGCTCTGGGCATTGGCTCCCATAGCTTTAAGGACTCCTATATCTCTGGTCTTCTCCATAACCATAAGGATAAGAGTGGCGATGATATTGAGTGCGGCGACAAAAACAATCAGAGTGATGGTCAGGAACATCAATTTTTTTTCAAGTTTAAGGGCCGAAAATAATGATTCATTGAGCTCCATCCAAGTGGTCGCATAGACTTCGCCCGGACGGAGGTTTTCCACGTCTTCTTTCATGGCAGGGGCATCAAATATTTCGGCAATTCTGACCTGGATCATGTTGACTTTGTTATCTAAAGAAAATATCTTTTGTGCTGTCTTGAGATTGATCAGAGCGCTCGTTGAATCAAATTCATAGAGTCCGGTTTTAAAGATTCCTGTCACTTCGAATGTCTTCATTTTGGGGTTCAACCCCATGGGAGACAACCGGATGGCAGACGTAAAAACCCTGACTTCATCTCCAATACCTGCTCCGATATTGTAAGCCAGCTCTCTCCCAAGAACTATTCCGGATACACGGGCATCCCTGTTGGGAATTTGACCCTGTTCCATCTCTTCAAGCCATGGGGATGACTGTCTCTCTAAGTCAAAATCAATCCCTCTTAGGAGTGCCCCATCACTCTTATATGGGCCTGTGATGATGACCTTATCGTAAATAACTGGTGACGCCATGTCGACGCCCTGAATGGCTTCAATCTCTTTGATCAGATCCGGATAATTCTCTATCCCCTCCCTGGTCATATCTGACACCATTAGATGCGCGGTAGAGCCAAGAATTTTGTCCTGAACATCGTTATGGAAACCGGTAATTAGGGCGATCGCTATAATCAAGGCCATCACACCTATGGATATTCCCAGAACAGAAATAAATGTGATAACAGAGATAAAGGCCTGCTTTCTCTTCGCTGTCAGATAGCGTTTGGCGATAAAAAATTCATACTTCATAGGAATCTTTTAATCTTTAGGGCGAAGCAGGGGAAAAAGTATGACTTCCCGGATCGATTTTTTGTCCGTGAACAACATGACCAGCCGGTCAATGCCAATGCCTTCTCCCCCCGCGGGAGGAAGGCCGTACTCGAGAGCCTGGATATAGTCAATATCAATCCTGTGAGACTCATCATCTCCTTTTATTCGTTCTTCTGCCTGCTGCTCAAATCTTTTCCTCTGTTCTTCCGGATCCGACAGCTCACTAAATGCATTGGCCAATTCCATGCCTGCAACAACCAGTTCAAATCTTTCGGCCTCATCGGGGTTTTCTCTCGAAGCCTTGGCCAGAGGAGAAATTTCTTTTGGCGGATTGGTGATAAATGTCGGTTGGATAAGATTTTGTTTGACGAATTTATCAAATATCACATCCAGTGCTTTTCCGAAAGTCAACAATGTTCCTTCCGATACAAAAGTTGAGGCAAACTCGATAATTCCCTCTTTGTCTTCGAACTTGCTTGGAGCCAATCCGCTGTAATGGGACAACGCCTCCATAAATTTCATCTTCTTCCATGGTCTTTTGAACGAGATCGTGTGCTCTCCATAGGGTATCTCTTCCGTCCCTTTCAGGGCCAAACTCAATCTGTTGATGAGCTCTTCCGTCATATCCATCATATCGTTGTAATCCGTGTAGGCCTCATAAAACTCCAGCATGGTGAATTCCGGATTATGCTCGGAAGAAATACCTTCATTCCGAAAACTCCGGTTAATCTCATAAACTTTATCCAATCCGCCTACCGTCAACCTCTTGAGGTAGAGCTCGGGAGCAATTCTCAGATAAAGATCAATGCCAAGGGCATTGTGGAATGTCTTAAAAGGTCTGGCTATAGCACCACCCGGGACAGGCTGCATCATCGGTGTTTCAACTTCGATGTATCCTCTCTCATCAAAATATTTGCGAATATTTGAAATCAAGGCACTGCGCAGCCTGAAGATATCTCTGGTTTCCGGATTCACGATCAAATCGAGATACCTCTTTCGGTAACGCAGCTCCACATCCTGCAATCCATGCCACTTCTCCGGCAGCGGATGTCGGCATTTCGCCAGAAAAACAGAAGATTCAGTGAGGACTGTAAGTTCCTCTGTCCTTGTTTTAAAAAGCACACCTTTAATCGCAAGGATATCTCCGATATCAAACAGAGAAAATTGTTCATAGGATTCCCGGCCAACCTTGTCTTCACGCAGATACGCCTGGAGTTTATTGCGGCCGTCGCTGATGTGGAAAAATGTCGCCCGTCCCATTCTCCGGATGGATAATATCCTTCCCGGAACAAAAACTTCTAAGGGCTGCTTCTCGAGATCTTCTTTCTTCATCGAAGTATATTGTGAAACAATCTCTGTTACTGAATGAGTGACATCAACTTTGTGAGGATAGAGCTCAACTCCCTGTTGAGCCAGTTTTTCCAGCTTGACATCCCTTGCCAGTTCCTGATCACTTCGTTCGGATTGAGGATGAGCTTTACGGAGGTCCTTTTTTTCTTCCTTTTGATCAGTCATTTATTTTACCTTTTGACAAGTTTTTTTCTTTCTGGGTCTTTTTTTTTACGGCATCGAGAATCCCATTAATAAAAGTTGCTGCTTCCTTGCTGCTGTATTTTTTGGCAATTTCAATGGCCTCGTTAATGACGACCACCGGTTCCGTTTCCCCTTCGAAGGCAAACTCACACACAGCTAGGCGCAGAATACAGCGGTCAATTACAGTCATGCGGGATACACGCCAATTTTTAGAGACAGATTGGATGACCGAATCAATTTTATCTTTATGTTCCAAAACATTTTCAACAAGAGCACGGCTGAATTCCCTCATTTCTTTATCGGATTTTTTATTTTTCCAGAAGAGGCTCAGAATATTTTTAACGGGACTGTCATTGAATTCGGTTTGGAAGAGAATCTGGAGTGCCGCTTCTCGGGCCTTTCTTCTTTTTCCCATATGACGTACGACAGATTATTCGAGCCAGGATTCTTTGATCAAATTGAGGGTTTCAACGAGAGCAAAAGCAGAATCAGTCCCCTTGTTTCCGGCTTTTGAACCGGCGCGCTCAATCCCCTGCTCGATCGAATCGACGATCAGAACTCCAAAGGAAATCGGAATCCCGTCCTCCATGGAGATCTGAGCTAATCCCTTTGTGACTTCGGCACTCAAGAATTCGAAATGTGGTGTATCTCCTCTAATTATAGCTCCCAGAGCGATAATCCCATCGACTTTTTTTCCCAGAGCTATTTTTTTTGCCACCAAAGGAATCTCAAACGATCCCGGAACTTTAAAGATTGAGATATCGTCTTCTTGCGTTCCTAATCTATACAATGCGTCGAGAGCACCTTCAAGAAGTCTTTCTGAAATAAAT
>JAZFSR010000239.1:0-6963 GCA_036446295.1 Candidatus Aminicenantaceae bacterium | reverse complement strand
TTGACGAGGAAAAAGAGCTGAGGGCGATTCTGGATAAGGCCTTTTCCAGCGGGCTTTATTTTTTAGCCGGGCAGGATGCCGGAGCGTCCAGTGCCCATCCTCTGGCGAATGTTTGGGATAGTGGGAAAGATCCTGTTGACGAGCTCGAACGTGTGATGAAAATTCGGGCCATTGCGCTCCGAAATTTTACGGAAAAAAGAATCCCTATTGGTGCGCCGATGGCCACACTGGAAGAGGCCCTTGTTCCTACTTATATGTTTCACAGATATCAGGTTGAAGCCGCATCCAGTAAACTAGGCGGCCTGTATTACAATCACACTCTGCGTGGAGATACACAAAAATCTCCTTTCATCGTTCCGGCGGACGAACAGCGCCGGGCCCTTGATTCACTGCTCAAGACCATCTCACCCAAGAATCTGGCCATCGATGAAAAGCTGCTCAGCATAATTCCCCCTCGCCCCCCTGGATATAGACAGAATCGAGAACTTTTCCCGGGACACACAGGATCCACCTTTGATCCGTTGGCCGCAGCCGAATCCGCCGCCAACCTTACTGTTGGATTAATCCTGCAGCCCCAGAGAGCCTCAAGAATGGTGGACTATCATTCCCGCGATAAAAATATTCCTGGATTATCAGAAATGCTGGACCGGCTCATCCTAGCGACCTGGAAATCTCAAGAAAAGCAAGGAACCTTGGCAGAAATCCAGCGGGTAGTCAATAATGTGGTGATGCTCAATGTCATGAGACTGGCCGTAGAAGAGAGCGCCATTCCACAGGCCAGAGCCATTGCGTTCCTCAAGCTCGAAGACTTGAAAAACTGGCTGATAAAAGATTACTATGCCGTTGATGATAAAGATCAAAAGGCTCATTACTTTTATGCTGCCAGCCAGATCAAACTGTTTCTCGAAAATCCCAGCCAAATAAAGCTTACTCTTCCTCTCTCCTCTCCTCCGGGTGCTCCTATTGGAATGTACAGCTATGACCACAGGGATTAAGGAGAAAAAAAATGTCGCATACCCGTCGTGATTTTTTATGGAGTCTGTCTCCATCGATTCACCTTTTTCGTAATCGTTACATTTTTTGATAAGAATCTTTGTATAGGAGGGCGTTATGTCGAAAATAACTTTTAAACGAATCTTTGTGATTTTTATTTTTTCATTTTTTGCTTGTGCCGTCTACGTTTGTGTGTCCTTTGCTCAAGATATTGGACTAACGGATGCTCAAGACAGTTTTAACATTCTTCCGGAAAGGAAGCGGGCAGAGGTTATGAATGAGTGGCTCAAATGGAGGTTGGATCACATCATCCCTGAGGTGATGCGAAGGGAAGGGATCGATATGTGGCTTGTCATCAACCGCGAGTACAATGAGGACCCGGTCTATTTGAGCATGCTGCCCGAGCCCACGATGGCGGCCCGTCGTACGTCCATTCTTATTTTCCATGACCAGGGTTCTGAAAAAGGAGTACAGCGTCTTTCCGGGAGTTATTACGGTTCCAGGAATTGGTACCAGGGAACTTGGGAGGACAAGACAAAAAAACAGTTTGAAAGCCTTGCCGAGGTCATCAAAAAACTCAATCCCAAGAAGATCGGAATCAATACGTCCAAAGACTGGGCCTTTGGAGATGGATTGTCTGCCAGTCTGAAGACAAAACTGGAAAAAGCACTGGGGCCTGATCTCTCCTCTCGCTTTGTTTCAGCGGAAAATCTCTGCATCGGATGGCTCGAGACACGCAGCCCCCAGGAATTGAGCGTATACCGGCATATTGCGGGTATCGCCCATGATATCATTTCCGAATTTTATTCCAACAGGGTCATCACTCCGGGAATCACATCAACGGAGGATGTAGTCTGGTGGATCAGGCAGAAAGTGACAGATCTCGGTCTTGAAACATGGTTTCAGCCTTCTATTTCCATCCAGAGATCTAAAAAGGATGCAGCCATGTTTAAAGATAATCCGAGAGTCATCCGGAGAGGGGACGTCCTCCATTGTGATGTGGGCATCGTCTACTTAGGTCTGTGTACGGATATGCAGCTGCAGGCCTATGTGTGCAGGATTGGAGAGGCTGATGCTCCCGCCGGTTTGAAAGAGGCTCTGCGCCGGACAATAGAGGTGGGAACTATTTTCCGGAATGAATTTAAGACAGGAAGATCCGGAAATGCTATTGTTCAATCTGCGATGGACAAAGCCGCGGCCAAGGGGCTGCGGCCTCTCATCTACTCCCATCCCATTGGCACTCACGGCCATGCGGCAGGGCCTCCCATGGATGCCAGACCTTTAGTGAATGCGCCCGAAGGGAATGCGGCCCGGGGCACGTACTCTCTCTATCCCAACACGTGCTATGCTATCGAATACAGCTGTACAACAAGCATCCCTGAATGGGCCGGCCAAGATGTTCGTATTGGATTTGAGGAGACGGGAGTTTATACACAAGACGGCTGCAACTTTGTCGACGGCTCTCAAAAAAAATATTTTCTCATAAAATAAGGAAACATCTCTAATTCCATGATATTAAGAATGAGTTCTGTAAAGTGATACGAAATCACGCTTCGTCATCCTCTGCTGGAGATGAAGGCGGGACCCCTCCGCGGCGCACCTCCGTCCTCGCTCTGATCGCTGCGCGCAGAGATACACCGCTTCGCCCTCCCTTCATCTCTTTCAATCTGAATCGGTGGGAGGAGTCATTCCTGCCTAGTTCCCAAAACTTTATGAAATAAATCATGGAAATAGAGATGATTCAATAAAATAAAAAAGTGTTAATAACGAATTAATGGAGGAATCATGAAACACAGAAAAAATATTATTGTTTTATCACTCCTCTCCTGCCTGCTGATCTTTGGAACCGGCATGGAGATATTGGGACAGGATTCTTTTAATGAAGAGATTTTGAAGTCCTTTGAGTACAGGGCTCTCGGTCCAGCAAGGCAGGGAGCGCGTATTCTGACTGTTGCGGCACATGAATCCGATCCGTTTACATTTTATCTGGCTGTGGCTTCCGGAGGTGTCTGGAAAACGGTCAATAACGGAACGACGTTTACGCCGGTCTTTGATGATGCGGGACGGCTGACTTTCGGGGCTCTGGCCATTGCCCCTTCCGATCCAAATGTTCTCTGGGTTGGCACCGGAGATGCGGCGTCCGGACGCATAACGATCATTGGAGACGGAGTGTATAAATCGACAGATGCCGGGAAAACCTGGACACACATGGGTCTCAAAGAGACACGGCATATCGGCCGGATTGCTATCCATCCCAAGAATCCGGATATCGTCTATGTGGCGGCTCTGGGCTTCCACTTTTCTTTTAATGAAGAGCGTGGCCTCTACAAGACTACGGATGGCGGAAAAACATGGAAAAAATCTCTCTACATAAACGAAAAGGTCGGGGTTGTCGAAGTCGTCATCGATCCCCGTGATCCTGACACGGTCTATGCCTCCACTTATGACAAATGGCGTGTGCCCTGGCACTTTGAGGAAGCCGGCCCGGAGACCGGAATATACAAATCTACGGACGGTGGTTTGACATGGAAAAGATTAGGAGGCGGTCTGCCTGAAGGAAAGCTAGGACGGTCCGGACTCGCCATTTATCCCAAAAATCCGAGTATCCTCTATGCCACCATCGACAACTTTAACCCGCGGCCTCCCACTGAGGAGGAGATCAAGCAGGCAGAACAGCGCAACCGGGAGCCTCAGGAAAGACGGATCGGCGGGGAAGTCTATCGTAGCGAAAACAATGGTGAATCCTGGACCAAGATGAGTCCGGACAATATGTCCATCGGTGGCGGAAAGTGGTACGGTCAGATCATTATCGATCCCAATGACGACAAGGTTATCTATGTGCCCAGTACTCCGCTTTTAAGATCGACGGACGGAGGAAAAACCTGGGGTGAGGAACGAGCTCCGGCCAACAATGCGCAGGGCGTTCATGTTGACCACCACACGGTCTGGATCAATCCAAAAAATTCAAAACATGTCATTTTGGGAAATGATGGCGGTTTGGCTATAACCTATGACTGGGGAAAAACCTGGGATGTCTTCGAAAATATCCCTGCGGCTCAATTTTATTCTATTGGTGTGGATATGGATGAGCCATACAACATCTACGGAGGCACTCAAGATACGGGATCCGTGAAAATCCCGAGTAACGGCAGGTCCGGTCAAGTGACTGTGGATGATTGGGCGTCTGTGGGCGGCGGGGACGGCATGTTTAATCAACCTGACCCAAACAACAGTAGATGGTTGTATAACGACTCGCAGTTTGGGGTCATCCAGAGGCTTGATCAAAAGACCGGAGTGAGCGCTCGAATTCAACCTAGACGAGGCCAGGATGATCCTCCACTCAGGTTCAACTGGAACACCCCCATCCACATCTCTCCCCACAACAGCCGGATCATCTATATAGGAAGCCAGGTCCTTCACCGCTCGATCAACCGCGGCGACAGCTGGCAGGAGATCAGCCCGGATTTGACAACCAACGATCCGGAAAAACTCAAGGGTAATGTTGAACACTGCAATATCACTTCCATCTCGGAGTCTCCCCTCAGCGCCGGCGTCATCTGGGTTGGCACGGACGATGGAAATGTCCAGGTCACTCAAGACGGCGGGGCTCACTGGACAAATAGGGCTGAGAATTTGAAGACGGCGGCGGGAGCACCCAGTGACTACTACGTCAGCCGGGTGTTTGCCTCCAATTTTAATGAGGGATCGGCCTATGCCGTAAAAACCGGATTCCAGAGAGACAATTTTGAACCACTTGTCTTTAAAACCGATGATTTCGGCGACACTTGGACATCGATTTCTTCAAACCTCCCACAGGAAATTATCTATGTCATCGTTGAAGACAGGAAAAATTCAGAGCTGCTCTTTGTGGGAACAGACATCGGAGTCTTTGTCACATTAAATGGAGGAAAGGCGTGGCACAGTTTCAAAAATAACATGCCCGTCAATCCCGTGCATGACCTCCTCATTCACTCCCGGGAAAACGATTTGGTAGTGGGATCCTATGGTCGAGGATTCTATGTCACCGATATTTCCCCTCTCCAGGAATTTAGTGATGAAGTTGTAGATAAGGATATCCATCTCTTTAAGGTCGAGCCGAAGATCCAGTGGACTTCCAGGTTTGGAGGGCGGCATTCCGGGCAGAGACAATTCCGCGCACCCAATGAGCCCTCCGGAATTGTTATCTATTATTATCTGAAAAACGAAAAAAACGACATTGTGGAAGTGAAAATTATTGATCCTTTGGGAAAAGAAATCAGTTCCATTGAAGGGAACAATAAAGCCGGTCTCCACAAAGTCGTCTGGGATATGCGCAGTGGTTCCGGAGGCAATCAGGCCGGACAGACAAGATTCCGAAGAAGCCCTATGGAGCCTCCGGGAAAATATGTCGTTGTTCTACAAATCGGGGAGATTAAGCTGACTCAGATAGCTCATATTAGGAAGATGCCGGGAAACTGATCTAGAAGATATAATCACAGCAGTTGCAGAAGAAACGGTTGTGCAAATTATTAAGAGGCCACAAATAAGGAGGAACAGATGAAAAAAATTGTATCTTTTGGTCTTTTTATGTTTTTTTTGTTTGGCTTGGTGGCGGTTCCCGCAGTGAGCCAAACCGGGGATGAAATCGTCGAAAAAATGATTGAAGCCTTGGGTGGACGAAAAGTCCTGGAAGAAATCAAGGACATGACAATAAGTATGTCCGTCGAAATAATTTCGCTGGAACTCAACGCGACCGTCATCAACTATATTAAAGAGCCTAATCTGGGCCGAATAGACATTTCGGTGATGGGGGTGGTTATAACCCAGGCTTTTGATGGAGAGACAGCCTGGAGGATTGACCCACAGACAGGAGAGATTGAGGATGTGATAGGAGAGGCTCAAGAGTATATCAAACGGGAAAACTTAAACTATTCTGCATTACTCCATCCTGAGAAATTCGGAATCACTTTTTCATATAAAGGAAGAGAAAAAATCGAAGACAAGGATTATCTTGTTCTTGAGCAGACCTTTGAAGATGGCTTCATTAAAACAATGTATCTCGATCCGGAGACATATTTGACTTTTAAAATGGTGTCCAAAGCATTAAACAACATGATGATGGAAGTGGATCAGGAAGCTTTCGAAGTGGAGTATAAGAAGGTTCATGGACTGATGATTGCTCACAGTATGACTCTCTTTCAGGACGGCGAAAGAATTATGATGTCAACGGTTAATGAGGTAAAAATAAATACCGGGCTTGAAGATTCTCTATTCAAAAAATAATCCAGAAAAAACCTAGTTCCGTGACAGGCCCTGAGCGAAAAGAGATTGCAGGCGGTCATGAATTTTTATCCCGTATTGGCATGAAGCAGATTTCCGTAGCCTTCGGCATACATATAGGCTCTCATGAGACTGGGAATCTCCACTTCTTTCGGGCAGCTTGAGATACAGGACCGGCAGTTCTGACAGTAGAGGGGGTTTTGAATTGAAGACGCCCGCCGGACAGCCATCTCCTCTCCGGCTGTCAGTACATAATTTTTCATCACATTGAAATTAAAATCCAGCTGTTCGTAAGTGGCCATCTCGGGGCTCCCGGGTCGGGATCTCTTCTGTTGTTTTCTGTGGAAGAGAGTTTCCCTTTAAAAGAGGAAGGCCGAGGCCAGCGGAAAAAACTCCTGCCGCTGTCTTTCCGATGAATTCCCGTCTATTGAGGCCTCTCCGTTTCATGGAGTTTCTCCTTCTTCTTTGTATGAAAAAATTATAGCATGTATCCGGAAATATGCAATTGACCTAAATTTATTTTAAATTCGGACGGAACCCTTACGCATTCTGCCTCCATCACATACGAATGTGGATGAATGCAGACATACGACGTCCATCCGAATCAACTAAAGGTGCTATGCAAAGGACTCATCCCTATCTCTGTGATTTCTAATTATTTCCCAGAACTCGTTCTTGAATCTTGAAGATGCTGCGCATTAACCTAAACAT
>JAZFSR010000238.1:0-5303 GCA_036446295.1 Candidatus Aminicenantaceae bacterium | reverse complement strand
ATCGATCGCACATCTTGTTCGAAAATCAAATTCCTTACTCAAAAAAATCCTGGATGCAAAGAATATCGATACTACATTGGACATAATTCGTGAGGAAGAAGATAAATTAGATGGATAGAGGGAAAGATATTTCCACTCAGGTCGTTATTTCCGGGGGTTTGCTTCAAATGTTTGGTTTGGGGGTGCTTATTATTGGGGATAGTGGAATCGGTAAGAGTGAATGTGCTCTGGAGCTTATTTCCAGGGGCCATCTGTTTGTTTCAGACGATGTGACGTGTTTTGTCAAGGAGGGCAGCGATAAGCTGCTCGGATCTGCTCCTGAGTTCAGCAGGAATTTTATGGAAATCCGCGGTCTTGGGATCATCAATATTAAAGAAATATTTAGCACTAAATCCCTTTGCAGCCAGACAAAAGTGGATATAGTCATCAAACTCACAAGGTGGGAAAAAGGGAGAGAGTATGACCGCCTTGGCCTTGAATTTCCTGATGGATATGAAATATTAGGGCAGAAAGTGTCTCAAATCATTATTCCTGTCGCCCCGGGAAGAAGTATCGCGACGCTCATTGAAGTGGCCTGCAAGGTTTTTCTTTGCCGTCAAAACGGGTATCATGCTCCTAAAGAGCTCATACAGAGGCTGGATAGAGCATTATCTCAAAAACCGAATACTTAGAGGGGACAAAAGTGAAAGATGACAAATTTTTGATCATCACTGGGGTTTCCGGTTCAGGGAAGTCCGTCACCAGTCGTTTTCTCGAAGATTTAGGATTTTACTGCATGGATAATCTTCCCTCTAAGCTCATTCTCAGTTTTGTTAAGCTCTGGAGAAAAAAAGAGGTCGAAATCGATAAAGTGGCCCTTGTCGTTGATGTGCGTGAATCCGGATTTTCTACTGAATTTGCGAAGGTCTTAGAGTCTATCCGCGAGAAAATCTCACCACGTGTTTTATTTCTTGAAGCCTCTGATGCAGTTTTGATCAAAAGATTCAGTGAAAGCCGGCGGCCTCATCCTCTGTCGAGAGGAAGATCCATTATGGAAGCTGTGGCCCTAGAGAGAAAAAGGCTCGCCGAAATTAAGAATCTGGCCGATGAAGTTATCGATACTTCCCATATGAGTATAATCGAGCTAAAGAAATTATTAATGCACAAATATGCCAAAAAGCGTTTGCTTAAACTTCAAGTTATGATTGTCAGCTTTGGGCATAAATACGGAATCCCCTTAGATTCTGACCTCGTCTTTGATACAAGGTTCTTGCCCAATCCTTTTTATATTGATGGATTGAAGGATAAAACGGGAAAGAGTTCAGCAGTGAAGAACTTCATCCTCACTTCCGTGGAAACTAAAAAATACCTGGTGGAACTTTTTCGCCACATTGACTACCTTATGCCTAAATTTGTCGAGGAAAGGAAGACAAATCTAACAATCTCCCTCGGCTGTACGGGAGGAAAACACCGGTCGGTTGTTCTGGCCGATGTCCTCAGGAAGCATTTAAAAGATAAAAATTATTCCGTCAGAGTTAACCACCGCGATATCTTTAAATAAATCTGTCCACTCCAATATACAAAGAGTTGTTTCTCTTTCCATAAAAAACTTAAGTTTCATGAATTTTAATGGTAAAATGAAATGACTTCTTATGGAAACTAGGATTTTTTGTGCTCGTGGCTAAGGCGGCAAAAAATTGAAGTGAGTGTTTAGCGAAAAAAAATGATTGGCGGGATTATCGTTTCTCACGGCAAACTGGCTGAAGAGCTTCTGAATGCCCTGAATATTATCCTTGGAGAAGTGGTCAATATTGATGCTATTTCTATTGGATGGTATGATGATGTGGAAGAATCGAAGAAAAAAATCAGTCGAAGCTTGCTGGCTGTCAACAAGAAGAATGGGGTTCTTATCTTCACCGACATGTTTGGGGGAACGCCGTCTAATCTCAGTTTTAGTTTCATAGATGATAACCAGATTGAAATCATTACCGGAGTCAACCTCCCAATGCTCATAAAATTTGCCTCTCTCCAGCGAAGCAATAATCTGAAGGCTGTTGCCAAAAAAGTTGTGGAACAAGGCAGAAAAAACATTCATCTTGCGAGTGCGCTCCTGAACTCTAAAAATTAGTTCTGTTCACAGCCATGATCAAAAAGAAGGTCACAATTATAAATAAATTGGGTTTACATGCGAGGGCGGCAGTGAAGTTTGTTAACATGGCCAACCGATTCACTTCATCGGTAAAGATTGAGAAGGGTGAAAATAAGATCGACGGGAAGAGTATCCTTGGGATATTGACCCTTGCGGCTGTTCAAGGAACTGAAATCATTCTTTGTGTTTCAGGGAAAGATGAGCAATCTGCAATGGAGGCACTTGTCAGTCTTATCCAGAACAAGTTTGATGAAGCAGAGTAAATAAAATGGAATATTTTAGACTTAGAGGAACCGGTGTTTCACCTGGAATCGCTGTAGGCGAAATATTCCTCAAAGAAAGGGTGATTTTCACAACCCGGAAAGAGGTTATTTCGAAGAATCAAATCACGGGAGAACTGGACAGGCTGAGAGAGGCCTTCGAGCGAACCGGCACGCAGCTTATTTTATTAAAAGAAGAGATAAGAGAAAAAATTGGGGAAGAGCATGCATTCATTTTTGATGCACATTTAATGATTCTCAAAGACAAGTCTTTATCCCAAAGCATGAAAAATTTAATTCAAGATGAAGGATGCCGGGCCGAATGGGCTATCTCTCAAGTTCACGAGAAATATGCGAAGCTTTTTGACTCCATTGAAGACGACTATTTCAGACTGAGACAATCTGATGTTTCTGACGTGTTGTCTAAAATTTATCTGAATCTCAAGCCCACTGAAAAAGTGGAAAAGGATGATCACAAAGAGAAAATCCTTGTTGCTCACGACCTTCTTCCTTCGGAAGCGGCTACGATCTTGAGTCAGGGAAAGGTCCTTGCTGTCGCACTCGAGATGGGAGGAACGACGTCTCATACGGCTATTCTTGCCCGGTCTCTAAATGTCCCTGCTGTGATGGGTGTGCGGAATATCACCAAAAAGGTAAAAATCGGGGATTGTCTCATTGTCGATGGAACCGATGGAGAAGTCATTATCAATCCTCCTTTGGCCATGAGGAAAGAATTCTCCAGTAAAAAAATCAAATATGAGGACTATCGAAGAGAACTCAAGAAAACAGCAAAACTTGAATCAAAAACATTGGATGGGGTATCTTTTTTTCTTTTGGCAAACATTGAACTCCCCGAGGAAGTAGCCACGGCTTTCTCTATGGGGGCCGAAGGGATTGGCCTGTTCCGGTCGGAATTCATCTATCTGCAAAAATCTACTTTACCTTCTGAAGAGGACCATTTTCGAATCTACTCGCGAATTGCAAAAAAAGCCCATCCAGCTCCCGTCTATATCCGAACTATCGATATTGGAGGAGACAAAAATTTACCCCAGTTAAAAATAGAAAAAGAACCCAATCCGGCTCTAGGCTTGAGGGCCATCCGGTTTTCACTCTGGGATAGGGATTTATTCAAGATTCAGCTCAGGGCGATTCTCAGAGCGAGCACTCTGCGGAATGTCCGGATTCTTATCCCTATGATCACGGAAATCGAAGAAATCGTAGAGTTGAAAATTCTTTACAATGAAGTCAAAGATGATCTCCGGTCTAAAAAAATTGCCTTTGATCCCCATGTCCCGTTGGGCGCTATGATTGAAGTCCCGGCGGCCGCGGCGATTGCTGATTTGCTGGTGAAGGAAGTGGATTATTTGAGTATAGGGACCAATGATCTCATCCAGTATTATCTGGCTGTAGATAGATCTAACGAATTTGTCTCTTATCTGTATAAACCCTTCCATCCATCAATCTTGAGAGTGATCAAATTTATCATCGAGACCGCACAAAAAGAGGGGAAGGAGATCACGGTGTGCGGAGAGATGGCGGCCGATCCTCTGTCAGCCATCGTTCTTCTTGGGTTTGGGCTGAAGAGGTTCAGCATGAATCCCATATTTATTCCTCGAATAAAGAATACGCTTCGATCTGTCGGGTACAAAAATGTCCAGAAAATTGTTCAAAACGCGATGACGCTAAAAACCGCTCAGGAAGTCGAGGAGCACATCATTGAAAAGATATTGGTCAAACACCCCAAGGCCCTTTTGATGGGACAGATGAAGTGAGGTTGATCTAGCTTCGTCCGTAGTCATCCTTAAGGCGAACGATATCCGATTCATCCGAGTCTCCCACCCAAATCTCCATGATTCGAGCAGGATGTGTCCCCAAATTCCGGACGCGGTGAGGGACTTTTTGTGGGATGAAGATTTCCTCGTTTTTGCGGGGCTCCCAGACTTTGTCTCCCTTTGTTACTTCTAAACCGTCATCAAGCACAATCCAGAATTCACTCCTGTGAGCGTGGAATTGAAGGGAGATGGATTCCTTGGGATAAACAGTTATAATCTTAATACTTGAGGCATTTTCGTTTGGGAATGAACGGAATTTTCCCCAAGGCCTATGGTCTTCTACAATCTTTTTTTTAAATTGTTTTTCCGTGGGATGGAGGTCATTTTTGGACATGTTTAAAAGGGAACTTCATCATCTTCTTCCACAACATCAGGGGCGGGTTCTTCCACAACATCAGGGGCGGGCTTTTCACTTGGAAATTCAGAAGTATCGCGCTCTCCAAAATCTTGTCCTGCGGCCGAGTCTTCTCTCTTGCCGAGGAAAACAATATTCTGTGCATGTATCTCTGTTGTGAATCGCTTATTTCCATCTTTGTCCTGCCAGTTTCGTGTCCGCAGTTTTCCTTCTACGAGTATTTGCTTCCCCTGGGTTAGATACTTTTCACAAAATTCCGCTTGTTTGCCCCATACGACAATCTTGTGCCATTCCACTCGAATATCGCTTTCATTGGTGGTTGGATTATAATATTTTTCGTTTGTGGCCAGAGTAAAATTGGCCACCGCTCTTTCAGTCTGAGGGATATACCTCAATTCAGGATTTTGGCCCAGACGACCGATAAGGATAACCTTGTTCATGCTGTTAATGTCACGCATTTGACTAACGAATCTCCTTTATTTTTTCTTGGGCGATCCTTGTCTCATCTTCAAGGGGGTACTTGCTGATCAAAAGTTTGAAAACTGACAAGGCCTCGTCTTTTTTTCCCAATTCCATGAGGCTTATTCCTTTTTTTAGATATGCGGAGGGGATCTTGTCTCCTTCAGGAAAGTTAAGTATAAGTTCGGTAAACTGTACAGCGGCTTCTTCAAATTTATTCTGACTGAAGTAACATTCTCCTATCCAGTAGGCGGCATCATCGGCAACCG